>JAFUTP010000054.1 GCA_017484165.1 Cardiobacteriaceae bacterium
GGTCATACAGTGCTACCTTTACCGCCTTACTCCCCAGAATTAAACGAACATGAAAAATGCTGGGCAAACCTTAAAAAATATCTTCGAAGTGTAATTCATAACTACAATACAATTGAAGAGGCAATAATGAGCTATTTTGCTGGGGAATGACTATAGTTTCCGTGAGAAATAGTCGGTTTTGATAAAGAAAAAATACGGCATAAAGCCGTATCGTTTTAATTGAGAAGTTTTCAGCGCGGAAGAAAATAGGGGGCAAATCTTCCTTCATGCCCTAATTGATTTCGCATAAATGATAAATAACGAGCAATTTCCGCATTGCCGCACTTACCAAAAGCGATAAACGGTGGATTTAATTGGAAAACATTTTTGCCGTAAAGATATAAATCGCAGGGGAAATAACGCATTCCACCGCCAGCTTCCGCGAGCAGCAAATCGCCAGCAGCGGTATCCCATTCGCAGGTTGTCGAGGATAATTTCGGATAGACATCGGCACGACCTTCGGCAATAACCGTAAATTTCAAAGCCGAACCTCTATACATATGCTTATAACCACCGAATAGCGATTTGAAATATTTATCGTGGCGACGGCTAATTTTGGCGTGAGCGGTAATAATCGTCGGGATGCCTTGGCGGGTGCGACAGAAAATTCTAGAAATTTCACCGTTTTCGCATTTATACGCACCGAGATTTTTCGCAGCAAACCAATATTTATCCGTAAGCGGTTCATAAATCAGCGAAAAAATCGGACGGCGGTTTTGAATTCTTGCAACCAGCACGCAAAACTCACCCGATAATTTGACAAATTCTCTTGTGCCATCAAGCGGATCAATCAGCCAATAATCACTGGAATTAGTCAGATGCGAGCCGTCTTCTTCGCCTAAAACTGGCAAGGGCAAAATATCAGGCAGAGCTTTACACAGAATGTTATGAGCGGCAATATCGGCGGCGGTTACTGGTGTGTGATTGGATTTAGTGTGAATTTGCATTTTTGCCACATCACCGTAATACGACAAAATCGCCGCAGATGCACGAGCGCACACCGCGGCGATTTGTTGGGCAAAAATTTTCAGGTCTTGAAAACTATCCATCACAGATTATGCAGATTTAGTTTCAAGTTTTTCTTTAATTCTTGCAGCTTTACCTTCTAATCCACGCAGGTAATAAAGTTTGGCACGGCGAACATCACCTTTGCGCTTAACTTTAATTGTGTCAATCAACGGACTGTGAGTTTGGAAAACTCTTTCTACACCTTCACCGTGCGAAATTTTACGCACTGTAAAAGATGAGCCAAGACCGCGATTTTTCTTCGCAATAACAACACCTTCAAATGCTTGCAAGCGTTCGCGGTTACCTTCACGAACCTTTACTTGCACCACAACGGTATCGCCAGGAGCAAATTCAGGAAGATTAGTTTTGAATTGTTCTTGTTCAAGAGTGTCAATTATGTTGGTCATTTTTTTCTCCATAAATATTGTGTTCGGTTAAAAATTCTGCGAGTAGCGATTTTTGTTCTACTGTCAAATTAAGTTCAGCGATTAAATCAGGTCGCAGAAGAAAAGTTCTACCAAGTGATTGCTTCATTCTCCAACGGGCAATTTTTGCGTGGTCGCCAGAAAGCAGAATTTGTGGGGCGCGGATTTTATCAATATCAGCTTGCAAATTTGTTCCATATTCGCTTGTATCAAGTGTTTCGGGACGACTGTAATGCGGACAATCTAATAAATTCGCCTGTGAAAAAGAATCTTCCAAAGCCGAATCACTACAACCTAAAACTCCATCAATTAAACGACTTACGGCATCTGCAACACAAATTGCTGCAATTTCACCACCAGAGAGCACAAAATCACCGAGGGAAATTTCTAAATCAATGTATTTGTCAATAAACCGCTGATCTACTCCTTCATATCGTCCGCACCATAGGACTAAATTGTCCAGCTCGGCAAATTCTTTCGCCCAAGTTTGAGTAAATTTTTCACCCTGCGGCGACATAAAAATATGTAGCGGTTTTTGGTTTTGCTGAAAAATTTCCGCATTTATTTTTTCAGCAGTTTTGGCAAGTGGAGCGTATTGCATCAGCATTCCAGGACCTCCACCGAAAGGGCGATCATCAATGCGATGATGCTTGTCGGTGCTTTCTTGTCTCGGATTGTGATAGCGAAAATCAAGAATTTCTTCTTTAATAGCTCTGGCAACTACACCTTCCTGAAAATAATTGCGGATAAGTTCAGGAAAAATGCTGACAAAATCAATTCTCACTACTCACCAATCAGCTTGCCAATCGACAAAAATTGTTTGCGTGGTTAAATCAACTTTTTCGACAAATTTTTCATAAACCAGCGGAATGAGAATATCTTCCAGCTCAGGATTTTCTGGCTTGATAACTAAAACATCATTTGCGCCAGTCGGAAAAATTTCGCGCACTTTCCCGAGTTTTTCTCCCTCGCGATTTATTACGGTAAGCGAAAGCAAATCGCACCAGTAAAACTCACCATCTGGTAATTTCGGTAATTGTGAGCGTAAAACCCACAACTTTGTGCCAATTAAATTTGCCGCTTGATCGCGGTCTTCAAAATCATTAAAAACGGCGGTGATGTTTTTTCCGCCAGATTGAGAATTTTTTATTGTGAGCTGAATTTCAGAACCGTCTGGTTTTTCAGCTACAAAACTGCGATATTTCAGAATTTGTTCGCGTGGTCGGCAGTAAGAAAAAATTTTTACTCCGCCTCGCAATCCAAAAACTGCGTTGATTGTCCCTAGCAGAACTTTTTTTTGCCCCTCAACCATTTCAAGAGGCTTGTGCTTTTCTGTATTCCTTAACCAAAGTGCGAACTCGATCGCTCATTTGTCCGCCATTTTGAACCCAATAATCAACTCTTTCTAAATTGATGCGCAGGCGTTCTTCCTGACCTCTTGCTACTGGATTAAAAAATCCAAGTCTTTCGATAAAACGACCGTCCCGTGAGTTACGGCTGTCAGTTGCAACTATGTGATAGAAGGGGTGCTTTTTCGCGCCACCTCTTGATAGTCGGATTGCTAACATTTCTGAGTTTCCTTAAATTTTTACAGATTTACAGATAAAAAAACGAGTGCTTTAAGAAAAGCACTCGCTGATGAGTTGTCCTCGAAGCTTACTTGCGTTGTTTGCCAACAAAAGCGCGGTCGATTTTAGCAGCGTTTTGTTGTGCCAAAGCCAAAGCTTGTTGTGAAGTTTGGTTAGCTTGGATAGCAGCAGCACGAGCTTCTTCAACAGACGCACGCAAAGCAGCCAAATCTGCGTTTTCAGCTGGTTGATTGTTAGAACAACCTGCGAACAAAGTAGCAGATACAGCCAACAAAGCGATTTTCATAGAATTTTTCATAAAAATAAAACTCCTGTTTTTTTTTGAAAATTTAAGTCAGTATGGTCTCGAAAAGACGCGTAAGATTATATAGATACTTTGAATGTTTGCAACTATATGTTCTTGCAATACAGTTTTCGAGGGTTTGCGCCTACAAATATATGAACAATTCATACAAATGTATGAATTTGTTTACGCTTATTTGTAGGCGTTTTTTTATTGCTCTAAACCAGCGAGCAATCTTTGTAAAACTTCTTTCATATCGACGCTCAAATTGTCCATTGTTGAGAGAGTGAGTAGTGCGTTTCTAGCCCGTAATTTCCGTTGTGGATCTAATTTTGTGGTTACTGAAAATGCGGTAGAAATTAGCCGTGCGGCAAGTTGTGGATTAGAAATTGCGATTTTTTTCACTTCCTCGCAGACGAAACGGTAACCAGAACCGTCGATGGCATTGAAAACTTCTGGA
This sequence comes from Cardiobacteriaceae bacterium, assembly GCA_017484165.1. Taxonomy (GTDB): domain Bacteria; phylum Pseudomonadota; class Gammaproteobacteria; order Cardiobacteriales; family Cardiobacteriaceae; genus RGIG9182. The sequence goes on from JAFUTP010000054.1 coordinate 3,805, forward strand.
TTTCCTGCTGCGAATCCGCCGAGCAAAGCGCGAATACGGTTGGGATTTATGCTTTGACATTCAGCAGATTTTGCCAGCGTTTTAATTCTTTCCAATGCGCCGAAATCGCAATCCTTGGCTTGAATTTGCACCAAACGGTCGATGGCGAGTGGATAGGCTGCATATTCTTGTTGGAAATCGTAAATTGCGGTTTTACGGGCAACATCGGCACGGAGATTGAGTGCTTCCAGAGCTGCGGTGCGCAAAGTCGGATTGTGGATATTTTTGTAATTGTCGAGCAGCATTCGGCGAGTTGGTAAATCCGCCAGCTGCGCGAGATAAAACCAAGCAAGCCCCAACAGTGCGCGGGCAGCGGTATTTTCAGGACCGTTACCGTTATTTGATAGCGGAGTATCGGCAATTTTCTGCCATTCTGGACGAGTTTTTATCGCCAAAAATCCGAGAATTTGCCGTCTTGCCGCTGCGAGTTTGTCGATATCTAGATTATTTCCGCGCTCTGCCAAAATTGCCGCGAGAGTTGGGAAGGTAAGCGAAAGTGCTTTTTCCTGATCGGTAATTTCGCGGGAATGCAAAATTTCGCACATCAGCTCTGCGGTTGTATCGCATTGTTTTTGTAGTTCTTGTGCGGGTTTGTCGAAGGCGTTGTCGATTAGGCGGCGGTAAATCGTATTCATTGCCTCATTGCGCGCAAAACCGTCAGGAGCTTTGGCGGCGATTATGTGTAAATCTTGGTCGGAATACGGATAGTCATAATTGACTGGGGCAGAAAATCCGAGCATCAAAACGGGAATGCGTTTTGCGGTGTCGGGTAGTTGAAAACTACGGTTTTCCTGCGGTTTATCGAGTAACCATAAATATTCAGTTTTACCGTCTTCGAATTTGAGAACATCGCCGTCTTCACGGATAAAAGCGAGTTTTATCGGAATAAGCAGGCAGCGGCGCGGTGAAACGGCGTTCAAATCTTGCAGTGCGGTCAGAGTGAATTTATCTCCGCTTTGTTTTCCCGTAAAACGCAGGCGTGGCGTGCCAGAAGTTGTGTACCAATCAAAAAACTGATCGCGGAAGTTAAAGCCGCTAACTTCCTGCATACATTCCGCGAAATCCTCGATGCGAGCAGCTTTACCGTCGAATTTTTCGACATATTTGCGCATTCCTTCTTGGAATTTTTCCTCACCGATGATTGAGTGATACATACGGATGATTTCCGCGCCTTTTTCATAGACGGTAGCGGTGTAGAAATTGTCGATAGCGGCGTATTCCTGTGGTTGCACGGGATGGCGCATCGGACCAGAATCTTCGGCAAACTGGGCGCGGCGCAGAATGTTGATATTTTTAATTCTTTCGATGTTGCGATCGTTTAGGTCGGAGGAAAATTCCTGATCGCGGAAGACGGTTAATCCTTCTTTCAAAGAGAGTTGAAACCAGTCGCGGCAAGTAATGCGGTCGCCTGTCCAGTTGTGAAAATATTCATGACCAATAACCGATTGAATGCCTAAATAATCTGCATCGGTCGCAATTTTTTCGTCTGCCAGAACATATTTGGTATTGAAAATGTTGAGCGATTTATTTTCCATCGCTCCCATATTGAAATCGCTTACCGCCACGATATTGAAACGGTCTAAATCGTAAGAAAATCCGAAACGGCGTTCGTCCCAATTTATCGCGTCAATCAAGGCTTGCATCGCATATTGCGTTTGGTCGTTGAAGCGGTGTTCGGTATAAATCCAGAGGTCGATTTCCTTGCCTTTTTCGGAGTGAATTTTTTGATTTCTTGCGGCTAAATTTCCTGCCACTACTGCAAATAAATACGAAGGCTTCGGATACGGATCAAACCAAGTTGTGAAATGCCGTCCCGCGTCCAAATCACCGCTTTGTTCCAAATTACCGTTAGAAAGCAAAACGGGATATTTTTCTTTTTCCGCTTCTAGCCGCACGCGGTAAGTTCCCAGCACATCAGGACGGTCTAAATTAAAAGAAATCCGCCGAAATCCTTCCGCCTCGCATTGCGTGCAAAAAACACCGTTAGAACGGTAAAGTCCAGAGAGTTCGGTGTTTTCATCTGGCTTGACAACAACTTCGGTAAAAAGACGGAATTCTTCTGGAACATTGAAGATGGTTAAAAGATTTTCCTTGTATTCATACTCTTCAAAATTGAGATTTTTATCGTTGAGCGAAATTTGCAACAGCGAGAGTTTTTCACCGTGCAAGCTGATGTGCTGGGCTTTTTCGTCGAGTTTTTTGATGTAGCGAGTGTGGCGAATACGGCAATCTTCTTCGTTGAAAAAAAATTCGAGTTCGTTGTGGGTGATGGCAAATTGCGGTGCTTGATAATCAGCAAGTCGGACAGTTTGAGTATTTATGCTCATTGTTATTCCTTAATAAAAAATCGTTCAAGTTGTGAAGTAAAGCGCATTTATGTAGCCGAAAGATAAAAAATAAATAAAAAATAAACGCTGACTTTCCCGTCAGCGCTTGTATTTTGAGCCCGAATTATTGTTTATTTTTCTCTTCGTAATAGCTTTGAGTTTCGGCAACGGCGATGGCGGTCATATTGAAAATCCGTCTGGCGGTGGCAACTTTCGCCAAAATCTGCACGGGACGGTTCAAACCGCACAAAATCGGACCGATAACATTGCCGTCAGAGAGCACTTTCATAATGTTGTAGCTGATGTTGGCAGTGTCGATATTCGGCATTACCAGCAAATTTGCCGAGCCCGTGAGCATATTTTTCGGATAAATCAATTGCCGCAAACTTTCAGACAATGCCGCATCGGCTTGCATTTCGCCTTCAACTTCCAAATGTGCATCCGCTGCACGGATAAGTTTCAAAGCTTGCCGCATTTTTTGCGAACTTTCCAAATCTGGACAATCACCAAAATTCGAACGAGAAAGTAGGGCAGCTTTCGGAGTAATACCTAAACGGCGCATCATTTTTGCAGCTAGCAGTGTGATTTCGCAAATTTGCTCGGGGCTTGGATCGCGGTTGATATGAGTATCCGCGATAAACACCGTGCCTTTGGGAGAAATTACCGCACTGACCGCGGTTAAAGTTTCACCAGATGAGCCGATAATTCCACGCAGGCGCGCGAGATTGCGGTCATAGCGTCCAACCGTGCCGCAAATCATCGTATCGGCATAACCGAGCTCAATTAGCATCGCAGCTAGCACCGTCGGACGGGTATTCAAATGAATTGTCGCCTCGCGCGGATCAACGCCTTCTCGGGCACGCAGTTCGTGATAACGGTTGCAACATTCGTCGTAATAAGGATTGTTCATCGGCTCGATGATTTCAAAATCTTCCTCTTCTTTGAGCGGAATGTTGTTTTCGGCAATTTTGTCCAGAATGGTTTTACGCCTGCCAATCAAAATAGGACGGCAGATTTTTTCTTGCACCGCAGCGAGCACCGCACGGATAACTCGAATTTCCTCACCTTCGGCAAAAGCAACTCGCAGTGGATTAGCTTTGGCGCGCTCGATAATCGGTTTCATCATAAAACCGCTACGGTTAAACAAAGACGATAAGCGCAAGCTGTAAGCATTCAAATCATCAAGCGGACGGCGAGCAACTCCTGTTTCCATCGCAGCTTTTGCTACCGCTACTGGCACACGGGAAATTAAACGAGTATCAAATGGTTTAGGGATTAAATATTCCGAACCGAAAACTAATTTTTGACCGCCATAAGCACTAATTACTTCTTCATCGGCAGGGGAACGCGCAAGTTCAGCCAAAGCATAAACCGCTGCCATTTTCATTTCTTCGTTAATTGTGCTCGCACCGACATCTAGCGCACCACGGAAAAGATACGGAAAGCAAAGAACATTATTTACTTGATTCGGAAAATCACTGCGACCAGTGGCAATAATCGCATCAGGACGGACTTTCTTCGCTTCCGACGGCATAATTTCAGGAGTTGGATTAGCAAGTGCCAAAATCAAAGGCTTATCCGCCATCGTTTTTACCATCTCTTTGGATAGCAAACCACCCTTCGATACACCAAGAAAAATATCCGCACCGATAATTGCATCTTCTAGCGTGCGAGCCTCGGTTTCTGCTTCATACTTCGCTTTGCGCTCATCAATTGGAATACCGCGACCTTTGTAAATTACACCTTTGGAATCGCAGACCAGCACATTTTCCGCCTTCACCCCAAGATTGCAGAATAAATCCAAGCAAGCCATTCCAGCCGCACCAGCACCAGAAGCGACAACTTTGACTTTACGAATATCTTTTCCCTGAATGTAAAGCGCATTTATCAAAGCCGCAGCCGCAATAATCGCTGTGCCGTGCTGATCATCGTGAAATACGGGAATATTCATCCGCTCCCGCAGCCGCCGCTCAATCTCAAAACATTCAGGAGCCTTGATATCTTCTAAATTTATGCCGCCGAAAGTCGGTTCCAAACTGGCAACGGTATCGACGAATTTGTCAATATCGTTTTCGGCAACCTCAATATCAAAAACATCAATCCCCGCGAATTTCTTAAACAAAACGCCTTTGCCTTCCATCACGGGTTTGCCAGCCAAAGGACCGATATTGCCTAAACCAAGCACCGCCGTGCCGTTAGAAATTACCGCAACTAAATTAGAACGAGAAGTCAAAAAATCCGCCTGAATCGGGTCGCGGACAATTTCCTCACAGGCATAAGCAACACCAGGAGAATAAGCCAGAGATAAATCCCGCTGATTAACTAATGGTTTGGTCGGTTTGATGGCGATTTTTCCGTAAGTCGGAAAACGATGAAAACGAAGTGCTTCTTCTTTGAGATTTTCAGGGAGATTTTCTGGTTCTTCGGTCATAACAAATCCTTGATTTAGTTCTAATAGTAAAAAGTCCGCTAGTGTAGCTATCAGCTTAAAAAATATACGAAAAATACCGATTTATAAAGCAAGAAAAAGATTTTTGCGCGAAAAAAATAAAAGCGAGCTTGACACTCGCTTTTTAATGAATATTTAATTTTTCAAGCGTTGGTAGCGTCCGCCAGAAAGCGAAGTAATGTCGCCGTCAAGTTCTAGCATCATCAGAATTGAAGAAATTTCCTGCGCCGATTTTTTTAGGCGACTAACTAAATCATCAATCCGACAAGGGTCGAAACTCATAGCGGAGAGAATTTCCCGTTTGAGCTTTGCATCAGGGTCATCGGTGTTTTGCAGATTTGTTTTGACGATTGGGGGGGAAGTAACGGGAAGAGACGGTTGCTTTTCGCTTGTATTTATGCTGTTTGAGGCGGAAGAAATTATGGGAGAGGTAATACTTGGCGCAGCGTTAGCAGTGGATGTGGCGGAATTAGCAGTATTAAAACTCGCCGTGTTGTCCTGCAATTTTGAAATATTTTGCTGCGCTTTCAAAATCGGTTGCAGCTCTTCCAGAATGTCATTAGCGCATTCCGTAAGCTTCGCCCCAGATTTAATCAAAGAATGACAACCAGCAGCCATCGGATTAAGTATCGAACCAGGAACGGCAAAAACTTCTCTCCCTTGTTCAGCAGCTTGCCGCGCTGTAATCAAAGAACCACTCTTCACCGATGCTTCAACTACCAAAACTCCAGCCGATAAGCCACTAATCACACGATTTCGCTGCGGAAAATGATGCGCACGAACTCCAACTCCAATCGGAAACTCCGACACAATCGCGCCAGTTTCAGCAATTTGATAAGCAAGCTCTAAATTTTGCGCGGGATAAACACGGTCAAGACCAGTTCCCACCACCGCAATAGTCTTACCAGAAACCGATAAAGCCGCACGGTGCGCAGCCGCGTCAATTCCCAAGGCTAAACCGCTTGTAATTACTAAACCGAATTTGGCAATTTCCGAACATAAATCCCAACAAATCTGCTCACCTTGCGGCGTAGATTGCCGACTACCGACAACACCAAGCTGCATTAACGGTAATAAATCAACATTTCCTTGCACAAATAAAACAGGAGGCGGATCAGAAATTTGCTGCAAAAGCGGTGGATAGCGTTCATCGTGCAAAGTCAAAATCGCACGGTGATCTAAATCTTGCATAAGCCAATTCAAATCAGCTTGAACTTCTTCTGCGTCGATACATTTCTTCCACTGCAACACAGTTTGCCAACTGTTAGAAGAAATTTTTTCCTTAATTTCCGCGTCAGGACTACCAAAAAACGCTTCTGGCGACCCGAAAGCCGCCAGAAGATTAGAGAAAGACTTGTTTCCTAAACGAGGTGCGCGGTTTAATGCGCACCAAGCACGGATTTTGTATTCAAAGTCCATTAAGGTGCAACAAGATGGTCAGTTATGTCAATGTTTTGACTTGAATCAAGAACAAAGCCAATGCTGAATTCTTCATAAACCTTAATAATCATCAAGTAACCGATGTCTTTTCCTGGAATTTGAATTGTTTTACCGTTGATGAAGCGTTTAGGACCTGGACGAACAATCTTCCAAATATCACCAACTTGCGCGTCGTTATCAGCACCGAAGCTTGTGATAACTGTGTCGAATTCTTTAATCGACATAGTTTCTTTGTTCAGGTTAGCGATGAAGTAGCCACGACTACATACGCCAGACGGTGCTTTCGGGAAGAATACACTGGTATCAAGGTGATCAGAAGATGATGGCATCAACAAATCGCCTTCAAGAATTGGCTTAACAGCATCAATTGGTTTGAGTTTGGTGTTGGCGGTTTCAGCATCCTGTCCGATTACGCCAACTTTACCGATGTAATCCAATTGAGTGCCAATTTTGCGTGTCAAATTGTTACCTTTGTATTCGCCAATTGCTTCACCTGGACGATAAACATCGAATTCATTTACACCAGCAGGAAGCGCACTTGTTTCTGCAAAGACTTCTTGTTCTTGGGTGAGAGTGAGGTAGTCGCCAGCATTACCGAATACTGTTGGAAGTGAAGAAATAGCTGAATCCGTGAGAACTTGTGTTTTTAATGCAAATGGAGCAATTGCTTCGCCAGCAAAACTAATTGGAGCAGCACCACCGTTGCGATATGCACCAGCTTCACCGATGGTTATGCGTTTTTCACCATTGACATTAACGATAGTGAGAACATCACCAGGATAAATCAGGTGTGGATTGCGGACTTGTGGATTGTTGTACCAAATTGATTTCCAAAGCCAAGGATTAGCTAGGAAGCGTTTAGAAATACCCCAAAGAGTGTCGCCTCTCTTAACGATATAACGGTAGACTTGACGGTCACCAAATGCGTCCTGTGGAGCGGCAACTTGACGAGTGCCATTGCACACTTCTTCTGGACGGTCAGCACGATTGATGAAAGGGTCGCGAGAAGAATTACAGGCTGAAAGTGCCGCAACCAGAGAAGCGCCCAGTAATAAGCCATTTATACGGTTTTTAATCACTTAAAACTCCTAGGATTGTGTGTGATTGAGTTCAAAAAAAATTGCGGAAAACCAACTTTGGTCGTCTGCTCATAATAGACGAAATCTTACGCGATTTTTCCCGACTTCATCATTATTCTTCAATGTTTATTGTGATATTTCCACCTTGCTGTATTTAAGGAAAAATATCATCTGTCTTTATATTTTCCGTGTCATTATTCTACTAACCATAACGATGTATTCAAAAAGCTATATCGAAAAATTCATTTTTGCATTTGCGGCAAGAAGTTTTCACCGTAACAATTTAAGCAAGGTACATATTTAATGAGCACATATCCGATACTTTTTCACCCCGATAAGCGATTACGAACGGTTGCCGAACCGATTACTGATTTTGATGATGATTTACGGCAAACCGCAGAAAATATGTTTGAAACGATGCACCAAGCCAAAGGCATCGGGCTTGCAGCGACGCAGGTAAATATTCACCGTCGATTGATTGTTATGGAAGTTCCGCAAACTGACGGTAATACTTCTAATGAGCGGCAAGATGAAAATCTTCCGCGTGAAAAGTTGGTTCTGATAAACCCCGAAATTCTTGAAAAATCTGCTGAAACGAGTGAATACGAAGAAGGTTGTTTATCGCTGCCTAATCAATTTGCGAAAGTTGTGCGTCCTGCTGCTGTGAAGGTTCGTTTTTATGATTTAGACGGTAAGGAGCACGAGCGCGATGCAACGGGGCTGCTGGCAACCTGCATTCAACATGAAATTGATCATCTCAACGGTATTTTGTTCATCGACCATTTATCTCGCTTAAAGCGCGAGCGGATTGAGCAGCGATTAGCGAAATATCTCAAAAATCAAGAAAAATCCGCCAATGAATAATTCAGCAAATAGTCCGATTATTTGGTTTGCGGGAACTCCTATTTTTGCCGCTGTCGCCTTACGGGCTTTACTTCTCGATGAAAAATATTCTGTGCAACTGATTTTGACCCAACCTGACCGTCCCGCGGGGCGCGGTAGAAAATTGCAGGCATCGGCGGTAAAAAATGTTGCCGAAGAGTTTTCTTTACCGATTTTGCAGCCCGAAAAAATTCCGCAAAACCCTGATGATTTTTTGCCGCAAATTGCTGAGTTTATGCGTCCTGATTTAGTGATTGTTGCGGCTTATGGTTTGCTGTTGCCGCAATGGTTTTTAGATTATCCGCGCTTGGGTTGTGTGAATATTCACGCTTCATTGCTACCGCGTTGGCGTGGTGCCGCGCCGATTCAACGGGCGATTGAGGCTGGTGATAAGCAGACGGGAATCAGCATTATGCAAATGGAAGCGGGGCTTGATACTGGTGCGGTTTGGCGGCGTGATGCGGTAGATATTGCGAATTTAGACAGCATTGCCCTGCACGATTTGCTAGCGGATTTAGGTGGAAAATCCTTGCTTGCCGCTTTGCCAGAAATATTTACCAGCGAACGCCGTCCCGAGCCGCAAAACGAGCAATTTTTTACTTACGCCGCAAAGTTAAGCAAGGCGGAAGCGCAAATTGATTGGAAGCAAGAAGCGGAGGTGATTGCGAGAAAAATCCGTGCATTTGCGCTTGCTCCCGTTGCTTATGCGATGCTTAATTCCGAACCTGTGCGGATTTATGCGGCAAGCGTTACGGATAAAACCGCTAATTGCCCCGCTGGAACGGTTATTTCTCACGATAAAAATGCTGTTTATGTTGCTTGTGGCAGCGGTCAGGTTATAGCTCTGCATTCCTTGCAATTTGCAGGAAAAAAACGCTTGACAGCGGCAGAAATTCGTAATTCGCGTGATTTGACTGGCGCGAATTTTTCTTGATTACGGCGGCGATTTGCCGCTTTTTTTATTGTTAGTTATTCGTATGTCTAAAAAAAAATCCCAATTTGTGCTTGATGCGCGGCAAGCGGCTTTTGAAATTATTTTTTCCGTGGTTTATTTACGAGAAAGTTTGAGCAATCTCTTTCCGATGCTGAAAAAACAGGTTGCAGCGCAAGATTTGTCTTTATCTCGTTCCTTGATTTACGGTGTTTTACGGCAGTGGGGAGCGTTATCCGAACTCCGTAAGGAATTATGCAAATCACCGTTGCAAGAAGGCGAAAAAGGTCAGGCAGTGGCGGCGATTTTGAATTTGGGAATCTTTCAGCTGCTGCAACTGAATTTAGCGGAATACGCGGTGATAAACGAGACGGTGAATCTGGCGAAAAAAAACGGTTTAGCTTCGGCTCAAACTCTGGTAAATGCACTGCTGCGGCGAGTTCAACGGGAAAAAGATGCTTGTCAAACGGCTCTCGTCAAGCATAAAACCGCCAATCTTCCGCCGTATTTGTTAAACGCTTGGAAAAATCGTGCGGAAGAATTGGCAGCGGTGCAGAGTTCGCAACCGCCGTTTTCATTGCGTTTGCGAGTTGGTGAGAATGGTATTTCAGCTGAACAGTTTTTAGAAAAATATCCCGATGCGCGAAAAAATCAGCTATGTAAATCAGCGGTTGTGCTGCCTAGCGGTGCGGATTTGCAAGAAATTACGGAATTTGTAGAGGGAAAAGTTAGCGTGCAAGATGCAGGAGCACAGCTAGCAGCGGAAATTCTTGCGCCTAAGTCTGGTGAAAAAATTCTTGATGCCTGCGCGGCTCCTGGCGGTAAAACAGGTCATATTCTGGAAATTGCTTCAAATGTTGATTTACTCGCTCTGGATTGTGATGAACGGCGCTTGGAAAAAGTTAACGCAAACTTGTCGCGTCTTGCTTTGGCGGCAAAGACCGCGCTTGCGGACGCTGCGGATTTAGCTTCTTGGTGGAATGGTGAGAAATTCGATGCGATTTTGTTAGATGCGCCCTGTTCTGGAACGGGAGTAATTCGCCGTAATCCAGATATTGCCTTTTTGCGGCAGGAAAAGGATTTGCGTAACTTCCCGAAGGTGCAGATGCGGCTTTTGAGGGAATTATGGAAAACGCTAAAAAACGGTGGTCGCTTGTTGTATATGACTTGTTCGCTGCTGCCACGCGAGAATAATTTGCTGATAGAGCAATTTTTATTTCAAGAAAAAACGGCAAAACTTGTGCCTCTTGATTTGCCTTGTTGTGTTGATACGGGCTCTGGTTATTTGCATTTTCCTGATGCCGACGGCGACGGCTTTTTTTATTGCTTACTCAATAAAGCTTAAACCGATGAATATTTCCAAGATTGCTTTGCTGCTTCTATTTGCTACGGCATTTGCCAATGCTGGAAGTGAGATTGTTGAGCTGGGATGTGTGCGGGATAAAAACGAGCTGACGGTTGTTGGTAGGAACAAAATTGTTTTCGAGCAAGAGTTGAGAGAGGCGTTGTATGCTGGGATTGATCTGTCATTTGAGTATCAAATTAAGCTTGGAGACGATGTGATTTCTTTTCCGTATCGCTTGTCTTTCGATGTGCTAAACCGTGCATATTTGCTGAAAAAATCGGATGGTATTCAACGCTTTGCAGATTTGTATTCACTGCTTGCGGTGATGGAGGAAATATCGTTACAGCAGACGATTAAGCCTGAATTGCCGCTGGAAGAAGTGTCGTTGCGGTTTTATTTTGACAAGGAAAACTTACCCTTCCCCCTTCGCTGGTATGTGTTTTGGGGGTCTGAGTGGGATTTATCTTCTGAGTGGAGGAGTTGTGGGAGGTAGTTTGTTTGTGCGGAGGAGATGATGTTAAAAGCTGGTAAGTGTGCTGGTATTGCATCTGGTAGTGTTGCTGGATTTACCTTGTTAGAGTTTTTGGTAGTTTTTTTGTTGCTTTCGGTGTTGTTTTTGTTTGCTTTGCCTGGTTTTGGTGTGATGATTGATCGTTCGCGTGTGAATTCTTGTGTAGAAGAGTTTCGAGGAGCGTTTTTTTTAGCCGAGCGTGAGGCGGTTCGTAGGAAGCATCGGGTTGTGATTTGTGCGAGTGTGGACGGTAAGGTTTGTGATGATGGTTATGCGAATGGAGTGAAGATGGATTTAAGTGGAGGTTATATAGTTTTTGATGTGGAGGGTGGTGCTGTAATTCGAGATTATCCGCCCGTTAGTGGTGTGGGGATGTTTGTTGGTAA
>JAFUTP010000055.1 GCA_017484165.1 Cardiobacteriaceae bacterium
ACCGAGTTCAAGTTGATGTTTTATTGCCAAAATTAGCAGCTCTTCGCTAAAAATTCTATATCTTGCGATATAACCTGTTTTACCAAAAGGAATAATCAAATCACGACGAACATTCGAACCTTTTACTTTTTTACCGATATATGGAAAAACTGTCAATTCGTCTATTTTTCTACGAATAACCTGAACTGCACGATTTGCCGCATTCGGATTTTTGTAATACAAAAATTGATATAAACGGTCAATATCGTCGAGCGCGTTATCAGAATAAATTACTTTCCTTTCCATACTGGTCTCGGTTTATAAATACCCTTTTCCAAACTGTCAAACCATTCATTAACCTCTTCCTGTGTAAAGTAAATCCCCGTTTCCAAATAATGCCGTTCTGCCGCTTCCGCTTCTTCACGGAATAATTTTTCTCCCAAGGTTTCTGCTCTTTCTGATATTTCTTTGACATTCACATCAACTTCTTTTTCTTCTAACATTATTTACACTCCAAGCTAAAAAAAATGGGACTATTACGGTTTATTTTTAACCCTCATAATCCCAAAAACTGCTTATATCAAATTAAAATTGATTTTCCAAAGCTATTTGCCAAAACTATCTTTTAATCCCAAAGTTAGATTGAAAACAGGTTTTTCAGAACTACCGTCTTTATCATTAACAAAATATCCCTGCCGCTCAAATTGATAAGTTGTAATTTCACTAGTGTTAAAAATATCTGCCAAAGATTTTTCCACAAAAGCACCGTCAATGATTTCCAAAGAATTCGGATTGATGGTTTCGCGGAAATCTTCTACCGCCATCGGATTAGGATTGTTGAAGAGTAAGGAATATTTACGGATTTCCGCTTTTACCGCCGTGTTGGCATCAACCCAATGAATTACACCGTTAGGCTTATATCCTTCGGGATTTTTACCCAAAGTATTTTCATCCAAACGGCATTTCAGCTCGATTATTTCACCGTTTTCGTCCTTGATACATTCATCGCAAGTAATAACAAAACTTCCACGCAAACGCACACTTTTGCCCAATGCCAATCTTTTCCATTTCTTCGGTGGATTTTCGGAGAAATCTTCTTTTTCGATATACAAACTATCTGAAAAACTAACTTCTCTATTACCGAAAGCTTCATTTTGCGGATGATTTGCCACTTTTAATATTCTCGGAAGATTATCATTAAAGTTAGTAATCCTTACTTTCAGAGGGCTTAAAACCGCCATAGCTCGCGGTGAATTTTGGTTGAGATAATCGCGGATAACATTTTCAAAATAGCTCATTTCGATTGTGCCATCGGCTTTGCTTATCCCAATTTGACGGCAAAATTTACGCAAAGCAGCAGCTGGAATACCGCGACGACGCAAACCAGCAACCGTCGGCATTCTTGGGTCGTCCCAATTACGGACAAAATTTTCTTTCACAAGTTGAATTAAGCGGCGTTTAGAAAGCACGGTATATTCCAAATTCAGCCGTGCAAATTCGATTTGCTGCGGATGACAAGGCGTGTTTAATTTATCCAAAACCCAGTCGTAGAGCGGACGGTGATCTTCAAATTCCAAAGTGCAAAGCGAATGAGTTATTCCTTCCAGCATATCGGAAAGGCAATGCGTGTAGTCATACATCGGATAGACTTTCCACTTATCGCCAGCGTGGAAATGCGCGGCGTGGCGAATACGGTAAATAATTGGGTCGCGCATATTGATATTCGGCGATGCCATATCGATTTTTGCCCGTAAAACCATTGCCCCATCGGGGTATTTTCCTTCCGCCATTTCTAAAAATAATTTACGGTTTTCCTCAATTTTTCTTTCCCTGTATGGGCTATTTTTTCCATGCTCTGTTAGTGTTCCACGGTTATTTTTTATTTCATCTGGGCTTTGGCTATCAACATAAGCATCACCTTGATCTATCAACTGCAATGCATATTGAAATAACTTCTCGAAATAATCAGAAGCATGATTTAATTTCCGCCAATGAAAGCCCAACCACTCGACATCTTCCTTGATGGAATCCATATATTCGACATCTTCTTTTTCAGGATTGGTATCATCAAAACGCAGATTGCAGTTGCCCGAAAACTCTTCCGCCATACCAAAATTTAAGCAGATAGATTTAATGTGTCCGAGATGCAAATAACCGTTTGGTTCGGGTGGAAAACGAGTTTGAACTTTGCCTTGATTTTTATTATTTTTAATATCTTCTTCGATAATGTTGCGAATAAAGTTAGCGGCGGCGGGAGTTTCTTCAATCGCGCTCATAATTTGTTCCTTTTTGCTAATAATTGAGATGATAATGGCTTAAAATATTACCGATAAGATATTGCAACTTATACTTTTTTACGGTGATTTTCAGCCCAATCGAATGATAAAATTTCGGAAATTTTACATCTATCGAGAATCTTACAAATGAATTCAAAAAATAATTTTTTTCTTATTTTTTCACTAATTTCTTTTTTATTTTTTACCGCCTGTTCAACTGGCTATCAAGCTAAAAAACCCCGTCGCAATTTACCGCCGATGACGTCAAATTTCCCCAATATTCACCAAAATGACTCACGCTTCAACCATGACCGTCAGCCGCCAGAAAAAATGCAGGAAAACGCTTGCGTGTTGCTTAAAAATTATCCGCATTGGCGCAAAGTTCTCTTCGATGCACGGCAGAAATGGAATATTCAACCTGAATATATTTTGGCATTTATTCATCAGGAATCACGCTTTAATCCGCGGGCAATGAGTGTGCATAAAGCTTACGGTTATGCGCAAGTAAAAGACGAATCTTGGGATTGGTATTTACTCAAAACCCGCACCGCGCCGCTCAATCCTAGCCGTGAAAGATTTGACGATGCGGTTGATTTCATTAGTTTTTACGCTCACGCTAATCTGCGCCGTAACGGCACGCCGCTCAATGATGTGAAAAATCAATATCTCGCCTATCACGAAGGAATGGGCGGTTTCGAACGCGGTTCTTATCGCGCTAAACCGAAGCTTATCGAAGTTTCCGATAAAGTCGCAAGATGGGCAGATATGTATCGCCAGCAGTTAAACCGTTGTCCGATTTAATAAATACCCTTATATGGTGTCTAAAAATTCGTCATTTTGAGCCATAGGCGAAAAATCTCTATCAGCCAGATCCTTCGCTGCGCTCAGGATGACGATGGCAAAACAAATATCCCATAAATTCAATGCTCCCTGTAAATAAAAAATCCCCGTTTTTTACGGGGA
>JAFUTP010000003.1 GCA_017484165.1 Cardiobacteriaceae bacterium
TAAATAAATCACTAATTTTTACCGCGAATATTGATTTTCCGCTGTGATTATGTATTAACTTGTTCGATAAATGAAGAGATTTTTCTTACGGTTTGAATGACGACTACTGCAAGATTTTTCGCCTAACGGCTCAAAATGACGGTGAAACTGCCGAATACTGCTACCGTCATACTGAGCGAAGCGAAGGATCTTCGATAGATTTTTCACCTACGCTCAAAATGACGGAAAACCGCCAAACAATACTGTCGTCATCCTGAGCGAAGCGAAGGATCTGTCGATAGATTTTTCGCTGCGCTCAAAATGACGGAAAACCGCCAAACAATATTGTCGTCATCCTGAACGAAGCGAAGGATCTGTTGATAGATTTTTCGCTTCGCTCAAAATGACGGTCGCTGCAAAATTTTTCGCTGCGCTCAAAATGACGGTGAAACCGCCGAACACTGCTGTCGTCATCCTGAGCGAAGCGAAGGATCTGTTGATAGATTTTTCGCTGCGCTCAAAATGACGGGATAGGCTGGGAATTGACGGTAAAAATAAAAAAATCCGCCGAAATAAAACGGCGGATTGGTTTTGTGAATAAATACCGCAAACGGTATTTGTAGGTGCAAATCAAGATCTGCTCCCGCGCACCGCGGGTCGCCGCTGGCGACCGACCGCTGGCGAAAAGTATTTTATGATTAGCGAAAAATGCGTATTGAGAAAATATCAATAATTTATAAAAAAATTCAGGAGACCTTCGATGGAAGCGTTTTTTCATCTGCTCGAAGACAATGCGGTTTTGCTTTTATTTTTTCTCATTGGGCTTGGAATGTTGCTGGGAAAAATCAAGATTTTGGGCATTTCTTTGGGTTCGGCGATGGTGCTGTTTTTAGCGATTTTTCTGGCTGCTCTTGCCAATTATTACGGGCAAAACATCACCGTGCATAAGGAATTTTCCACGATCGGTCTTTGTCTTTTTGCTTTTGCAATCGGTATCAATTCAGGACCGAGTTTTTTTGCCTCGTTGCGCACGGCGGTGAAAACTATTTCTCTGATGTTGATTGTTTATGTCATTGTTGGCTGTGTGGCGATTTTTCTCGGTAAATCTTTTGGGCTGGAAAGTAGCAAAATTGCGGGAACTTTCGCGGGGGCTTTAACCAATACTCCTGCCTTGGAAGCGGCTGCGACTGATCACGCAAGCCTTGCCGATGCGACGGTGGCGTATTCGATTGCATATTTATTCGGCGTGCTGGGAATGATGATGTTTGCCGCGGCAGCTTTGAATTACGGTAAAAACGATACCGATACTCCTGCGAAAATCATTACCGAAACCGTTTGTATCGAGCGCGAAGACAATCCGCGCATCGGTGATTTGCTTTTGGAATACGGTGAGCAGCTTTCGTTTTCGCGCCTGCAACGGGCTGGTGAAGTCATTATCGATACTCCTTACCGTTCCGATCATCTCAATAAAGATGATTTGCTGACTATTGTCGGTAGTGAAAATATCGTCAAACAAGCAGTTTTAGATTTAGGGCATAAATCCAGCCATAAGTTGCAAGAAGACCGTAAATATCTTGATTTTCGCCGCATCACGATTTCCGACCCTCGTCGCGCTGGTAAAACCATTTCCGAACTGCATTTGACGCACAAATTCGATGCGGTAGCTTCGCGTGTTCGCCGTGGTGATATTGAGCTGCCAGCCACTCCCGATTTAGTTTTGCAGCTTGGCGACCGTATCCGTATCGTCGCTCCTGCGGGGCGCATTAAAGAAATCAGCCAATTTTTTGGGGATTCTTCCCGTGGTTTTTCTTCGATAAATCCGATTGCTTTGGGAATTGGAATGGTGCTGGGAATGCTGATTGGCTCGTATCCGATTTCATTCGGGAAAATTTCTTTTTCTATCGGTATGGCGGCAGGTGTGCTGATTGTCGGTTTGATAATGGGAAGAATCGGACGGATTTACCGCTTGGTTACCGCTCTTCCTTATACGGCGTGTAGTGTGCTTTCCGAACTTGGACTTTTATTATTCTTTGCAGCGACTGGATTAAGTGCTGGTAATCAAATATTAAATGCCTTTTCTGGCGATGAATGGTGGAAAATTTTGCTCTTGGGAGTTGTGATTACTTGCACGCAGGGTATGGGTATGTATCTGCTGATGCGCTATGTATTAAGAATTGGCGGAACTAAACTTTCGGGAATTATCGCGGGAGCGCAAACTCAACCTGCGGTGCTTGCGTATTGCAATAATCGGACAAATTCCGACCCGCGTGTTGCATTGGGTTACGCTTTGGTATATCCCGCCGCAATGGTTGGAAAAATATTGACCGCGAAATTTATCGGTATTTGCTGATGTAGATGCAATTAAATAAATGACATGTCTAAAAATTCGTCATTTTGAGCCGCGGGCGAAAAATCTTTATCGGCAGATCCTTCGCTGCGTTCAGGATGACAAGGTGGGGGAATTAGATGCGCCCTAAAAAACGCTGGCTTCGGCTGGCGTTTTTTTATGCCGTATTAGATATGACTGTGATTGTGATGATGGGTATAAATCCCGATTGCCTGCGCATTGTCGCCGAGTAGTGCAATGTAATCGGGATGTCCGACAATTTCCTGCGGTTTGCCCTGACAGCAGAGATGACCGTTGAGGCATAAAACACGGTCGCTTTCTTTCATCACTAAATGCAAATCATGCGAGACCAAAACAATGGCGCATTTATGTTCGGTTTGATATTTACGGATTTGCCGATAAAAATTGCCGAGCGCGCTGGGGTCGATGCCAGATGCTGGCTCATCGAGAGCGATTAAATGCGGTTTGATGAGCATTGCCCGTGCAAGCAAAAGGCGTTGGGTTTCACCGCCAGAGAGTTTTTTTAACGGGCTGTCAAGTAAATGTGCAATATTTAATTCTTCGAGGGGATTTTTTTCGCTATTTTGGGGTAGAAGTCCTGACAAAAATCGTCGCACGGTAATTGGTAAATCCGATGGTGGCGTAAAACTTTGCGGCACAAATGCCATTTTGAG
Source organism: Cardiobacteriaceae bacterium (assembly GCA_017484165.1). Classification (GTDB taxonomy): domain Bacteria; phylum Pseudomonadota; class Gammaproteobacteria; order Cardiobacteriales; family Cardiobacteriaceae; genus RGIG9182. The sequence goes on from JAFUTP010000003.1 coordinate 3,001, forward strand.
TTTTTTTTGACGGCTGATTTTTCCGCCTGTTGCCTGAATTTGCCCGAGGATTATTTTTAGCAAAGTCGATTTTCCCGCACCGTTTGGACCAACCATTGTTAGCAATTCGCCTTGATTGATGCTCAAATTTATGTCGTGCAAAATCCGACGACCGTCAGCGGTAAAGGAAATATTTTCGAGCTTAATTAAGAAATCGGTTGGCATTTTTTGTCTCTTGGGTAAATTTTTGTCGGAGAAATTTTATTTTTACAAGCGGATATTGACAAAAATTGTTGTAAAAATGACACAAATTGTCGTAATTCGGAAGAGGGCGGTTTATTGCAGGCGTTTCGGAGCTGAATGTTTGAGCGTCTTAAAAAAATATCTCTTTGAAAAATAAGAATTTTTTCTGTAATCGCAATAGCAAAAATGCAATTTGGCACGGCAGAGACAATAACAAATTCGCTTTTATAAGCAGTTTGGTCTCCTTGAAAATGTTACGCCGCATAAAGCGGCGTTCTTTTTTTTCGACAGCAAATAAAAAAATCCGCCGTAAAAACGGCGGATTGCAAAGATGATTGTTTATTTAGGTGCAACCATTTCTTCTGGTTTGACATATTTATCGAAGTCTTCGGCGGAAAGAATTCCGAGTTCGACTGCGGTTTCTTTGAGGGTTTTGTTGTTTTTATATGCGGTTTTAGCAATTTTTGCCGCATTTTCATAACCGACAAAACGGTTGAGCGCGGTTACCAACATCAAAGAATTATGTAAGAAATAGTCAATTTTTTCTCGCACTGGCTCAATTCCGACCGCACAATTACGGTTGAAGCTATCGCAAGCATCGCCCAAAATTTGAATACTTTGCAGCAAATTGAAACCGATAATCGGCATATATACATTCAACTCGAAATTGCCCGCGCTACCTGCCATCGCGATACAAGTATTGTTGCCATACACTTGACATACCACCATCGTTACCGCTTCGCATTGAGTCGGATTAACTTTGCCTGGCATAATCGAAGAACCAGGTTCATTTTCAGGAATACGGATTTCACCGAAACCGCAACGAGGACCAGATGCTAGCCAGCGGATATCGTTAGCAATTTTGTTCAAACTCGCAGCCAAAGTAGTCAAGCTACCAGATGCAAATACGCAGGCATCGCGACCAGCCAAAGCTTCGAATTTATTCGGTGCGGTAACGAAAGGCAATCCCGTTAATTCTGCAAGTTGCGCTGCCGCTTTCGTTGCATATTCTGGATGCGAATTCAATCCCGTTCCGACTGCCGTGCCGCCGAGCGGTAATTCATATAAATATTTCAAAGCATCTTGCAGACGGGCTAATCCGTGCTCCAATTGACTTACATATCCTGAAAACTCCTGCCCCAAAGTGAGCGGGGTTGCATCTTGCAAGTGGGTGCGACCGATTTTGACAATGTCCTTAAATGCATCGGATTTCTGTTGCAATGTGTTACGTAAAGCGGTTAGTTTTGGAATTAGATGACGGTTAATTTCACGAGCTGCCGCAACATGAATTGCGGTTGGGAAAGAATCGTTAGTAGATTGAGCGTGATTTACATGGTCATTAGGATGAACTGGTTTATACGAACCGCGCGGCTGACCTGCAATTTCGTTGGCACGGTTAGCTAAAACTTCGTTCATATTCATATTAGATTGTGTGCCAGAACCAGTTTGATACGGAACAAGCGGAAATTGACCGTCTAATTTGCCAGCTAGCACTTCATCGGCTGCTTGCACGATTAAATCTTTCTGTTCATTTTGAATGCGACCGAGGGAAGCATTGGTAATTGCAGCTGCTTTTTTAACCAGAGCCATTGCTTCGATTAGAGCTTTCGGTAGAGTATCGCCACCGATTTTGAAGTTTTCATAACTGCGTTGAGTTTGCGCACCCCAATATGCGCTTTCATCAACTTGAATTTCACCCATCGTATCTCGTTCGGTGCGTGTCGCCATAATTTTCTCCGTTTGGTTTTGAAAAAAAATAAAAATATGCTTAAAAAAGCGGTGAGAACGGCTATTTTATAGAAATTGGCTGATAACTAGCTTGTATTGATATTGTTTCTCATCTACAAACAATGTTGCACAAGAGCAAAATTGTTCATAACGGAAAAATCTAATTTCTCATTGCTAATTTCTACTCCCTCACAACCCAACTTTTAAGCGTCCGTAGTTCCTCATCGAAGCAAGCACCGATTTTGTAGAGTTTTTTCTCACCCTGTTCGTATTGAATTGCATAACCTTTTTCGTCGATTTGGGCGAGTGCTTCTTCTGCGCTGCCGTGCAGCTTAAATTCGAAGAGAAATACCGCATCGCGAGTTTCAACTAATAAATCAATCCGACCGTTGGCGGTGCATTGTTCGGTGCGAGTGTTGAAGGCGGTAATTAGCGTAAATACAAGGTAGAACACGGTTTTGTAATGGTTTTCGTCTTGTTTTTCCGCGTTGTAAGGAATTTTGGCAAAAAACTTTTTCATTTCCTGCATCGCGCTTTCGATGTCGTGATTTTTAAGCGCACGGTTGAAAGTGCGGATAAAACTGCGGTTTTCTTCGCTGCCGAGATGCGTGTAATACGGCATCAAGCCCTTCAAAAAGCCGACACGAACCTCTTCATTAGGAAAGCCTAGCGTGTATTCACCGTCGCAGTCGTAGTCTTTAATCGTCAAATAACCGCTTTGATAAAGCACTGGAATTGGAGTTTCAGCGGTTTCGGTCGGCGTGTCGAAGCTGTCAATATCGGCAGAAATACTGTCTAATTCTTCGGGACGAAGGCGATATTGAGAAAGCATTTCGGTTAAATGTGTTGGTGTGCCAGAGGAAAACCAGTAATTATTAAATTCCAAATCTACAAGGCAGTTTAATAAGCTGTAGGGGTTATAAATATCTGGGCAATTGCGACTGAAATGGTAACCGTCATATTTATTTTTTAGCATCAAGAGGGCATTTTTATAACTTATAGCATTTTTTGCGGCAAGAGCTTCAACTTCTGGATGTAAATATTTGCTAATTTCGTCTTCCGTAATTCCGCAAATCGTGGCGTAGTCATCATTCATCGAGATTATTTTTAAGTTATTGAGCTCGCTAAAAATACTCAACTGACTAAATTTAGTAATCCCTGTAAGGAATACGAAGCGCAAATGTTCGCCTGATTCTTTAAGCGGACTATAAAAAGAACGCAACATCGTCCGCATCGTTTGGAAATTATCATCATCAACCACGGTATCCAAGAGCGGTGCGTCATATTCATCGATGAGAATTACCACTTTTTCGCCTGTTTGCGCACGGGCACGGCGGATTAAATTTTTGAGGCGAATTCCTGGCAAAAGTGCGGAATTGCTAGAAATGTCATACAAATGCTCGTATTTTTCTAGTATGTTGTCTAACAATTGCTGCAAATCGTTCGGTGAAGTACATTTCACTGCATTCAGATCGAAACGCAAAACGGGAAATTTTTTCCACTCTTGTTCTAATTTTTCGATTTCTAAACCTTCGAAAAGTTCTTTTTTGCCTTGAAAATATGCCTCCAAAGTTGTAACAAGAAGCGATTTTCCAAAGCGGCGCGGACGGGAGAGAAAA
>JAFUTP010000056.1 GCA_017484165.1 Cardiobacteriaceae bacterium
AAACGGCAAAAAAGAATGGTTTAACCCTGCCGATGTCAATCCAATCACGGACGACAAAGGTCGCATTGTTTCAGGCAGCCTGATGACGGACGGCAAGCCTGTGATTTATGGCGGTATGGAAAAAATGTCCAAGTCCAAAAATAACGGCGTTGATCCTGAAAACTTGGTGCAAACCTACGGTGCAGACACCGCACGGCTTTATACCATTTTCACTTCACCGCCTGAAAATTCGCTCGAATGGTCAGATTCAGGCGTGGAAGGTTCTTTGCGTTTCTTACGCCGCATTTGGACATACTGCGTTGAAAACAAAGATGAAATTCAACCTAATTGTGAAATGCCACAAGATTTTCAGGCAGCCTTAAACGATAAACACAAAAAAATCCGCCGTGAAATTCACACGCAAATTAAATCGGCACAATTTGATTACGACCGCTTGCAGTTTAATACGGTGGTGTCGTCAGCGATGAAAATTTTTAATGCCATCAGCGAAATTGACAACGGACAAATCGCACTGAAAACCGAAAGCGTTAAGGCATTGTTATTGCTCTTAAATCCGATTGTGCCACACATCACCACCGCTCTGTGGCAAGCATTACAATTCGCAGGCGAAATCGCCGACACGCCACAACCTGCGTTTGACGAACAAGCGTTAATCGCCGATGAAGTGTTGTTCGTTGTGCAAATCAACGGCAAAAAACGAGCCGAAATCACCGTGCCAGCTACTTGGAATAACAAAGAAATCGAAGAAAAAGTGCTAACAGATGTAAATATTCAAAAATATTTTGACGGTAAGAGTGTAAAAAAAATCATCGTAGTCCCTAAAAAAATAGTCAATGTGGTGGTGGCTTAAAAAATAAAATCGCCCGAAATGTCTTAAATATTTCGGGGTATTTTTTATCGGAGTTGTAATAGATGAAGAAAAGCATCAGGTTTATTGATTTATTTGCGGGGATTGGTGGTATAAGAAAAGGTTTTGAATTAGCGGTTTCTGAACTCGGATATTCCTGCATATGTGTATTTACTTCCGAAATAAAATCACAAGCAGTTGAAATATTAAGACAAAACAATCCGCAAGATGAAGTCTTCGGTGATATTACCGCAATTAAATCGGAACATATTCCAGACTTTGATTTCCTATTGGCAGGTTTTCCTTGTCAATCTTTTTCTTACGCTGGTAAAAGATTGGGGTTTGAAGATACCAGAGGAACATTGTTTTTCGAAGTCGAAAGAATTCTCAAAGATAAAAAACCTTTCGGTTTTATTTTGGAAAATGTGGAAGGATTAGTTACTCATGATAAGGAAAAAGCAAGCGATAAAGTAGGGAGAACCTTGCAAACTATCTTGAATAAATTAGAAACCATAGGTTATAAAACAAGCTGGAAAATACTAAATGCCAGTAAATTCGGAATTGCACAAGATAGAAAAAGAATTTATATCGTCGGAACATTAAAAGAAGCTCCGAATTTAGAAGATTTTCAAGAGAAAAAATCAATCCTCAAAGATGTGTTGGAAAAAAATTTACCTACATCTACTAGTGAATTTGTTAAGTTAGTTTTGTCGCATTATTCAGTTTCAGAATTGTCAGGAAAATCCATAAAAGATAAAAGAGGTGGTAAAGACAATATCCACAGTTGGGATATTGAATATAAAGGTAAAGTTTCAGCTGAAGAAAAGCAGCTTTTGAATTTATTACTCAAAGAAAGAAGAAAGAAAAAATGGGCTAGCGAGTATGGAATTGATTGGATGGATGGAATGCCATTAACGCGAGAACAGATTAGAACTTTTTTTGATGTAAAAAATTTAGAGACATTACTAGAAGATTTGACGAATAAAAAATATTTACGGAAGGAATATCCAAAAAGAAAAGTCGGTAATAAAAGAATAGCAGATGAAACATTACCGATTGGTTATAATATTGTTGCTGGCAAGATGTCTTATGAAGTTGGAAAAATACTAGATGAAAACAGCATAGCTCCAACCTTAACAGCTATGGATATGCAGCATTTATTTGTAATTGACGGTGATGGTATTCGGCAACTTTCTTTGCGAGAAGGCTTGCGTTTGTTTGGTTATCCAGAAGATTTTAAGTTCAATATAGATAAAAAATACGGCTATGACTTATTAGGTAATACGGTAGCTGTTCCAGTAATCAATGCAGTGGCAAAAAGAGTTTTGTTAGTGCAATAAGGATAAATATGAAAAAGCAAGTCAATGCCAAAGATATTTACGATTTATTGATAAAAGAGGACAAAATTTTTGAGATAAGAGGGCAGATAAAGTTTGCTTTGGGTGATGTAAGTATTGTTGTAAAACAAAAAGATGTGGTCGGAAATATTATTCAAGAGTGGTTGCAGGGATGGTTGGATAGTAAAAATATTGATTATGCAATCAATGAGAATACTCAGATGCCACCAGATTTTTTCTTGAATACGCAAGATAAAAGTAAAGATTTACTGGAAGTTAAATCTTTTAACCGTTTGGCAAGCCCTGGTTTTGATATTGCAGATTTTCGTATGTATGCCGAAGAAGTTATAGAAAAACCATATGTGTTAGATGCGGATTATCTAATTTTCGGATATGAAATGTCTGATAACGGTGATGTAACAGTGAAAGATTTATGGCTGAAAAAGGTTTGGGAAATTACTCGTTGTATGGATAAATGGGCATTGAATTTACAAATAAAACGCGGAGTTGTGCACAAAATTAGACCTGGTGTTTGGTATAGCAATAAAAAAGGTATTCCGATGTTTGAATGTTTGGCTGATTTTGTTTCCGCAATAGAAGAAACCGTATATCAAAATCCCAGAACGCATAACGAAGCGTCTGAATGGAAGAATAAATTTATTAAGAGCTACGAAAAGCATTACGGTGTACAAATCGATGTGCCGAGATGGAGCGATATTGTTGCTAAATATAAAGCTTGACGATTAGATATAACAATAACTGTATAATCCATTCATCAAGTCGGGGTGCTGATGCTGAGAAATACCCGTTGAACCTGATGTGGGCAATGCCGCCGTAGGGAACTTGGAATAATCAATAAATATGAATATTTTGTAATTTATATTTAATACCAAATTTTTCACTTTATTTACAAATTGTTTGGAATAATTTGTAAATATCTGCAAATTATTTTGATTTTCCTTGGCGGTATTTTTTATTTCTATATTGTTTCAAGGAAAAACTATGACTGTTCAAGCAAAATATTTACTCTCTTTGCGGGAAAAAAATCCGCTCATTCACAATATTACTAACACTATTGTTATCAATTTTGTCGCTAATGGTTTATTGGCACTCGGTGCTTCTCCGATAATGGGACAGGCGATTGAAGAAATGGAAGAATTTTCTTTTTTCTGTAACGGTTTGGCTCTGAATATCGGTTCGATTAACTCTTTAACTTTACCGAGTATGCTCGCAGCTGGCAAGGCGGCAAACCGTGCTGGTTATCCCGTGCTGCTTGATCCTGTCGGAGTTGGGATTTCCCGTTATCGGCGGGAGGCGGTAGCGAGAATTTTGGATGAAATTCAATTTGCGGCAATTCGCGGTAATGCTTCGGAAATGAGCTATCTTGCGACGGGAAATTGGGGCGGAAAGGGCGTTGATGTCGGTGAAAATCAGGCGGATTTGGCAGCGGTTGCGACTGAAATTGCTCTGAAATATCAAACAATTGCGGTGATTTCTGGTGAGATTGATTTTGTCTCCGACGCTCATCAAATTGCCAAAATCGCAAACGGTTCGGCTCTTTTGCCGCGAATTACGGGTTCAGGTTGTCTTCTTACGGCGGTGGTAGATGCTTTTTTGGCGACGGCTAATTTGTGTGGCGAGCAAGATAAGGATTATTTTCAGGCAGCGGTAGAAGCGGTTAGTTTTTATGGTATTTGCGGTGAAGTCGCGGCGGAAAGTGTGGCAGACAATGCTTGCGGACATTTTTATATGTCGTTTTTAGATGCTTTGGCGCAATTATGCCTGCAAGGTTTTAATAAAAGGGTCAAAGTTGAGTATTTACACGGTTAATCCGAAAGGTTGTGAAATGGAAAAGAAAATTTATTCTGCACTCACGATTGCGGGTTCGGATTCTGGCGGTGGTGCGGGAATTCAGGCGGATATTAAAACGATGCACAGCCGTGGAGTTTTTGCGACATCGGTGATTACCGCGATTACCGCACAAAATACTCTCGGCGTGCAGGCGGTGCATTGCGTTCCCTGCGACATCATTGCCGCGCAAATTGATTCGCTTGCCGATGATGATTTCAATATTCGCGCTTTCAAAATTGGAATGCTGGGCACGGCGGAGATTATTGAGACGGTAGCGGCAAAGTTGCGGCAAATTGGCGGTAAATTTGGCTCTTGCGTGCTCGATCCCGTGATGATTGCCAAAGGCGGTGCGCCGCTACTAGAAAAAGATGCGGTATCTGCTCTCAAACGCGAACTTTTGCCGCTTGCCAAGGTGATTACTCCGAATTTGCCAGAATTAAAAGAACTCACGGGAATTACGGTGGAAAGCGATAAAGATGCCGAAACGGCTGCCAAAATCCTGCAAGATGCAGGAGTTGAAGCGGTGGTGATTAAAGGCGGACACGGCGAAACTCAAATTTGTCGCGACCGTGTTTTTACCAGTGATGCTAATTTTGTGTTGGAAAATTCGCGAATTGACACAAGGCATACGCACGGCACTGGATGCACATTTTCTGCTTGTATTGCCGCTGAACTCGCCAAGGGAGCGGATTTGACTATGGCGATAAAAACCGCTAATCAGGGAATTTATGCCGCGATTGCTAATTCTCCTGCTATTGGTAAAGGGCAGGGCGGGGTTAATCATTGGGAATTTCAGAAGATTTAACTTTGCAATACGCCCAAAAAAAGGACGGTGTTATAGCCGTCTTTTTTTATTCAAAATAATCGTTAGAAAAATTCGTCATTTTGAGCCGTAGGCGAAAAATCTCTATCGATAGATCCTGCGCTGCGCTCAGAATGATGAGGCTAAAAATAAAACTAACCCTAAATTTAGATGCGTAAAGAAATAACTGTAAAGGATTATTTCAAGTCTTTTTCCATCTTAAATTTTTCGATGAATTTTTTATTTTCAAAATATTTGCTGATTTTTTCTCGGTAGTAATCTTGTTTCTTTTTCATTATTTTTGCTTTGATTTGCCAAGTAAGTAGCTTGAATTTACTGATTTTTTGTAAGTTTTTTGCGAAATTCGATAAAAAATAATCCTCATAGAAGTCAGTTTGAGAAAAGTAGCTATGCCAAATTAAACCACAATCATATTTTGCACTCTTTAACGGTTTTTTATCGGAAGTAAAGTGAATTATTTTCGGCTGTTGGTATGAAATTAAATATCTCTTAAATGTTTTATTTATAGCTATTAGCGGTGCAATATCGGAGAATGTTATTGCTTGCTGAATGTTGAAAGAATAGTCTAAATAATACACTTTATCTTCTAAAAGGATGTTTAATAAATCTTGGTCTGGAAAGGTAAAATTTTTACACTCTTTTAGCTTTTCTAAAAACTTTTCGAATAGCTGAAATTCAACTAATTTCTGGCAATCAAAAACAAGTACGCCCGAATTGAAATATTTATTTTTATCAACTACCGCCGAAAGCTCTTGATTAGTTTTGATTTGCTGACCGATATCAGGCACTGCTGCGATGAGTTTGTCTTTGAGCTCAATCTCGTAGAGTTCTTTGATGTTGCAATTTGCCACGATATCGCAGTCAAGATAGATAACTTTTTCAAACTCGGGAAATATTTTTGGTATAAGAATGCGGTTATACATTTCCTTGCTGTAATGATGGCACTCTACTAAATTATTTTTGACACTGTCGATGTATTTTGTTACATCTATCCACTCAATTTTTGCCGCATCATTTTGTAGATTATTTATCTTATTTATGTCTTTATTGCTTAAATCTAAACCGTTATGTAAAACGAATATCGCTAATTTTTCATCTCTTGCATTCGAAATCAAAGAACAAATCGCCGTCGCTAAATACGGTAAATATTTTTGATTAGAAGAAAAAACTACGGGAATAGCCATAAAAATCTCTTTGTTTTGGAAGTTGTCGATGAAATTGTTGTAGATTTTTTTACCAACACTCTGTTTGTTTGTTAGATAATACCTCTTCCTAATAGGTAATTTTTTCCATTAAATCAAGGAGATATTTTGTGAAGACAAAATTATTAGCAGCTTGTCTTTCAGCAGTTTTGGTTCTTACGGGCTGCGAAAGTTTAGACGGCAATTATCGCGGTGCAGCTGGTGCTGGTCTCGGTGCTTTGGCTGGTGGCGTTATCGGTCATCAAATGGATAGCAAAAAAGGTCGCTATGTTGGTGCAATTGCTGGTGCTTTAACAGGTGCGGCAATCGGTAGCTATATGGATAAGCAGGCGCAGCAATTGCAAGCGCAAATGCAGGGCACGGGAGTAAATGTGCAACGGGTTAATGATTCAACTTTATTGTTGAATATTCCTGGTGATTTATTGTTTGCAACCGATCAATATCAAATTACACCTGCGTTTTACTCAACTTTGAACACCATTGCCCAGTCAGCAAATCAATATCCTGACACGATTGTCCATGTTTATGGACATACGGACAATGTCGGTTCAGCCTCATACAACCAAGGTTTATCCGAACGTCGTGCTAATGCTGCGGCGCAATATTTGGTGCAACAGGGAGTTAATCCGCAACGGATTGTTACTCGTGGTTATGGCTTAAATCAACCTCGTGCTGATAATTCAACAGCGCAAGGCAGACAGCAAAACCGTCGGGTGGAAATTTACTTCCGCGTTATTGATGCGAACAATCCGCAAGCGGCATATTCCGCTCCGTATTGATACAAGTTTTTTTGTATTGGAAAAGAAAAATCCCTCCGCACGGAGGGATTTTTTTATAAGTAGCGGTAATTTTTGAATGTATTTTCTGATGTAGTGTCTCAAAATCAGCCATTTTGAGCCGTAGGCGAAAAATCTCTATCGGCAGTTCCTTCGCTGTGCTCAGGATGACGAGGTTAAAAAATAGAACTAACCCTAAATTTATATATAGCCTTTTAATTTATCTTCGGTTTGGCGCGGACTGTGCTGATAAAACCGCGTTGTTTGGAAATATCGCCGTTGATTAGTTCCTGTATTTCTTTGTCGTTCAACTTATCGGCAAAATTGTGTTGTAACAGGCGCATTGTGTCGTCGGCGAGAGTTTGTTCGCCGAGCTCTTTGTAAGCGCGGTGCATAATTGCCAGAGCATATGGCGCGCTTGGTGTTTGCTGATATTCTTCCAAAATTTGTTTAGCTCTTGCGGCGGCTGCGATATAAGAACCGTGCCGTAAGTAATAGTTTGCGGTTTCTAAATAGTGTTCGGCAAGTAAGTTTTTGATGAAAACCATTCGGTAGCGCGCATCTTCGGCATATTTGCTTTGCGGATATTTTTCAACCAAAACCGCGAAAGTGTTGAATGCTTTTTTCAAACTTTCGGGATCGGTTTGCGATAAATTTTTCGGCATTACTTTGTCGAATACATTGACATTTTTTTCGTATTCCACAACTCCGCGCATAAATAAAGCGTAATCGATGTAGGGATGTTGCGGATAAGTTTTAATAAATTCGTCTAATTTTTCAATTGCTTTTTCAGGCTCACTGGCTTTGTAATACACATAAGCAAGGTCTAATAAAGCTTGCTGTGCCAATTTGTCATAAGGAAAACGAGAGAGTAATTTGTTGTAATAATTTGCGGCGGAAGTATAACCTGCAGCTTGTAAATCAGCCTTGCCAGCGTCATATAATTGCTGGGCTGACCAACCGACGGTTGTATCTTGTGATAAGCCGCCACATGCGGATAATAAACTAATAGAGCTGCTAATAAAAATAGCGAAGAGTGTATTTTTTTTGCTGTAAGAGTTATGTTTTTGCTTATTCATAAATAGGGAAATCCTTGCAAAATAGTGTAGAAAATATTTAAGAAAAACGCACAGATTATAATAAAACTCAACACTTTTTTAATTACAACAGCACTGAAATGTCAGAAGAAATAAATTTTCACATAACAGAAGAAGAAGACCGTCAAAGATTAGATAAATTTTTATCCGAAAAGCTAGCTGAATATTCCCGCGGACAAATACAACAAGCGATAGAAAATGGCGCGATTTTGTGTAACGGACAGGCGGTGAAAAATAAGTATTTACTCAATATCGGCGATGTTATTACGGGTTATATTTCCAAACCGCAAGCACTTGTCGATAAACCGCAAGATATAGCTTTGGATATTATTTATCAAGATGCTGAAATTGCCATTATCAATAAACCTGTAGGAATAGTAACGCATCCAGCAGCGGGCAATCCTGATGGTACTTTGTTAAACGCGCTCTTGAATGCTTTTCCTGACAACACTAATTTGCCGCGGGCAGGAATTATTCACCGTTTGGATAAGGATACTTCGGGGCTTTTGGTGGTCGCGAAAACTTTGCACGCGCAAACTTCACTTGTCCGACAATTGCAGGAACGCTCGATGGGGCGCGAATATTTTGCGCTTGTCTATGGTGAAGTTACGGCTGGCGGCACAATTGAGGCGGCGATTGGTCGCAGTCCGCATAACCGTCTCAAAATGGCAATTCGAGCGGACGGAAAACCCGCGATTACGCATTACCGTATTAGTGAAAAGTTTGACAATTTCACACTTTTGCAAGTCAAGTTGGAAACGGGGCGGACGCATCAAATTAGAGTGCATTTGTCGGAAAATAAAATGCCACTGGTCGGCGATAAGCTTTATAAATCGGTGAATCGCCTGCGTAATTGCAGCGCGGAAATTCGAGCGGCAGTTGATAATTTTTCGCATCAAGCTCTGCACGCTGCAAAACTCAGTCTTATACATCCAAAAACTAACGATGCGATGGAATTTTCTTCCCCCTTACCAAATGATTTTTCTACTCTTCTTGCTGTTTTGAGAGATAAATAAAATAAATATTGCAGTTAAAATTCAGCTCTTAATTATTATTTTATTATATCTTGATGCTTATGAAATTGTTTTTTATAGAAAATAAAAAGCGGAAATATTTAACTCTTCCGCTTTTATTTTTTACCTCTTACTCCTTTCTTGCATAAACACAAAAATGGTTGTCAGGTATTTCATATATTTTTGGGTATGGAATGGAGATAAATTGCTCTTTGTAAAGAAGTTCTCCATCACCAAATTCAGAAAA
>JAFUTP010000004.1 GCA_017484165.1 Cardiobacteriaceae bacterium
AACAGCTTCCGAACCACCACTCTTTGCCTCAAAATCTTTATAACTATCGCTAAATTTTTCGCTTACGAGATAGTTTTTATATTCCTTATGAGGAGTTGTAAAGTCTGGTTTAACAAGGTTTGTTGCAATAGTTTTTTCGACTGCTGCCACCCCTGTTAATGCTGTTGCACCTTCAATAAATCCTGCACTGTTTGGATGTTTTTCAGCCAGATTATTAACTTTATTTATACCCCGTGCGGCATCTTCTGATAAGCTTAAGTTGCCGTTAACTATGTCGATTGCACGATCAGGATTTGCGAATTTTATCGAGCTTAATAATAAATTGTCCTTTATTTTTGAAGTTAAATTGGCGATTTCTCCACCGCCCAATAAAATTACACTGTTTGCGACATTTTCGCCGATATAAGTTCCAGTTCTTCCGACAATATTCAATTCGGGATTTAAAAATTTTTCCGTATTTCCCTGCGCGCTATCACCGAGTTTGGAAAGTCTGTCTTTTTCTCTTTGCCAAAAATTTTTCTCATTTTCGATTAAAACAGGCTTGATTGTGATGGCAGAACTGGTATATTTTCCATCTTTGTTTATCGATTCTAATTTATTATTACCGATCTTATAATGGTAATTATCATAAGCACCTTTGGGATTTCCGCCTAAATATGCATCAGCGGGATGAACTAATTCACCATGATAATCAAAAGAATAGATTGAATAGCCATTATCTATGCTTCCGCGTTTATCTTTACCGTGTAAAATTCCAGTCTGATTTGTGAATTGATTATGCTCGTCAATCCCGTGTCCAGCAAAGTATGCGGTGTAATCAACCCCGCCGAGAATAATGCCAATTTCAGTTTCAAGATTTCCTGTTCTGATTGGACCTTGAATATTTTCAATTTTAATGTCAGAATTTATACTTGAATTATCAACTTGACCGCGTAATAAGCCGAGCTTAGCATATTCGCCTCCTGGCAAAAATGCTTCTTTGTTAATTCTGGAATTGAGAAACGGATCGTTTGCAATATCGGCAAAGCTGAAATTCAAGCCAATTGCAGCGGTTAAAATATAAGCTAAAAAGAATTTTAGGAGCTTATTCATTTTTGCCCCCTTATTGCATTTTTAGCATCTTTTATTATTCGATTTTCAAGATAAAAATCTGCACTGTTATCCTCTTTATAAGCATTAAATTCTGGTTTAATTTGATTATTTGTGGTGCTATTGTTATTTTTACGGTAAGGCTTAATATCGGCAAAATCTACTAATAATTTATCCGCTTTTTCGATATTTTTCGTTTTACTTAAAGGTCCAGTCCAAAGCGCATAATGTTCTTTATATTTCGCGGAAAATGAATTATTTGTCGGTTCAATTAAAACTTCTTTTGTTTTTCTATCGATTGCGAAATATTCCAGCTTGATTTCGGAGCTTAATTCTTCGCGGTTATAAAGATGAAATTCCGATCTTGAACGAATAATTCCAAAAACATCAACTGAAATGAAAAAATCGACCTCTGCATATTCAGGAGGAGTTATATCAATGCCGCGCAAAAAGAATGCTGTTTGCACTAAATTGTGAAGAAAATTTACATCTCTTTGGTTTTGAATGAGGGTTTCATTTTTATACTCTGTTGCAGTATTATTTACCCCTATTCCAGCAGAAAAATTGCTCCCTTTGCTATTATTTTTCGTATAACTTGGTGAATTTAATACTGATGTTGCAACTGTTTGACTTGACAGCGCATCCGAACTTGAACTACTTATGGTTTGATATTCAGGGTCGCGAGCCGCGACGGGCGATCCTATTTTGTATCTAGCAAATTTATTTTTATATTCACCGCGAATTAAATTAGTAATTGAATATCTGCCACCCGTAAAATTTCCTACCTGTATATACCGAAAACTAGGACTAGCCGTCGCGCTCCGCGACCCCTCTAATACCAATAAATCCATACTCTTTACCGCTTGACGAGCATATTTTTTTGCTTTATCATTTTTGCTTTGGATCCGCCGTCGCGCGTCGCGACCCGCCGTGGGACGGTAATCCAGTGATTGTTCCGCAGCTTGAAATTGTCGTGCTCATAATTAAAAGTATTGAGGATTTAAGAAGTTGATTTTTGAAATAAGATTTTTTTCTACCGTTAGAATAAAAATTCTTACCTGTTTTATTTTTATTTTTAGCGTTGTATTATTAAAATATTGCACTATTGCGCTCTTAATACCCCCGCAATCGGATGGCTTATTTTACCATCTTTTTGCTAGTTTGTCAATAATTTTTTCATATAAATTTCCTGTTACAAATAAAAAAATACGCTTTATCCATAAAGCAAGAGCGATTATAAATAAAAGAAATTCCGCCTGTCAAGAAATTTTTTGCCTACGGCTCAAAATGACGGTAAAACCGCAAACAATGACCGTCATCCTGAGCGAAGCGAAGGATCTGACGATAGATTTTTCGCTGCGCTCAAAATGACGGAAAACCGCCAAACACTGCTGCCGTCATCTTGAGCGAAGCGAAGGATCTTCGATAGATTTTTCGCTACGCTCAAAATGACGGAAGAGGGTGGAAATTTACGCTAAAAATAAAAATCCGCCTTTTTTACACAGCGGATTTGTTTTGCGAAAGAATAGCGAAGACGGTATTTGTAAGTTCAAAGTCGGATCGCCCGTCGCGGCACGCGACAAAAAATCCGCCGTTATTTCTACGGCGGTTTTTTCTTCGAAAGAATTATTTTTTGCGCATTTGGCGACATTTAGGAAAATTAGAGCAGCCGTAGAACTCTTCACCGATATTTTTCCCTTTTTTAGCTGTTCTTAAAATCATTTTTGTGCCGCATTTCGGGCAGAGAGGGGCAGAAGTGTCATCGGAATTATTTATTTCTTCTTCCTTTTCTTCCTTGTTTTGCTTGTTGATTTGTGTTTTTTTTATCGCCTCTTTTTGCTCGGATATTTGCTGTTTTTTCACCACTTCTTTTTGTTCGGGCTCTTGCGGTTTTTTTACCAACTCATCTTGTGCATCAATCATCTGCTGATATTTTTCGCTGTAATCAATCGGATTATCTCTATGCGCATTCAAAAAGAATTCTGCTAAATCTCGCATTTGTTTATCGCTAGTAGCAATTTTTGTTGCCTTATCAGTTTCTTTGATGAAATCGATGAGTTTGTCTAGGCGGATAACTTGTTTTTTTATTTCCTCTGGTGCTTGCGTGTTATTTAATACCGTTTTGAGATTAGCTAGCACTACACATCCGTGATAGTTATGACTAAAACCAGCATTGAATATTGCCTTGGCGAGGAAGTTTTTTTCTGCCGCACGAATTGCACGCAAAAGTTCGATGTGCCGCCGATTTTGCGTGATGGGGGAATAAAAACCTTCTTTACGGTTATTGATTAGGCGATAAAAATTACCGTTTGCGTCAATTTCAATATCACCGTATAAATTTTTGCATTCAATAACAAAGCAATTTTTTGCGGTAATCACCAGAAAATCGATTTGTGCCGTCAAATCTTGGTGTTCGAGGCGCAGATTGTGCAAAACGAACGAGGGAATATGAGAGTGTTTGAGTTCGAAGATGATTTTTTCTTCGCCGTAGATGCCAGCTTCAATTTGTTTAATTTCTTTGTCGATTTTTGTTTTATCTGAACCTTGCAGCTGACTTCTAATTTCTTTGAGCTTAATTAAATTGCTGGCGGTTTCTGTATCTTCTTTTAAGAACACGACATCTTGATGTGCGGAAAAAAATGATGAGAGCATAGAAAAGGTGAGAAATATGAGACATATAAAAGAGAAAAAGCACGACCGCCATAGCCGCTACCCTGCGTCCTTGAACCCAGAAGGTTCAAGCGGAATACCTACCCGATATTTGGGCTTCCCTGGTCGCCGAAGCGAAGTGGGCCTGCACTCCCTACCGTATTCAGTATCCAAAGCCTAAAAGACTATTAGGATCAGAGGACAATGGAAACACGAGCCAAGCAGCCGTGCCGTGCGTAAATATAACAGCTAAACTGAAAAAGTCTAGTTTTTAGTGCAATTTTTTTACTTTTCAAATACTTGATTGCTTACGGTTTTTCCCGTTTTTATCTTTATTTTTTTGAGATTTAATTGCAGACTTAAAATCCGCAACATTTTTATTAAAACCAGTTTTTTACCGTGAATAATTCCCTGCTCTCGACCAATCCCGCTCGAAATTTCGCTGTTACTAAAAAATCATCTATAAACAAGAAGAAATATTCCAAGTTCAAATTTTCTTTTTTTCTGTTGCTCGGAATAATCACCGCCGCTGCGAGTTTTTTTAGTATTTATCTACTTGCTTACGGTGCGAATAATCCTCTTGTTGCGATAAAGCATTACAACTTGATTTTGATTTGTTTAGCGGTTTCGTTGTTAGTTTTGTTTTTGGTGATTTGTCGGCAGATTTTTCAGTTATTTAGCAAGATTTTTTCTAAAACCGAAGGCGCGAGATTGTCACTTTCCTTCGCGCTTAAATTTTTGTTTGTTTCTGCAATTCCGATTTTGGGAATTTTTTGTTTTTCTTGGCTTTTTATTTCTTATGACATCGAACGGATTTTTAATTCTGATAGGGAAGAAAATTTAGAAGATGCGGTTTTGCTTGCCGATACGGCGGTAAAAATTCGCCGTGATGAAGTGCTGTTGCAGAGCAATTTAATCGCCGATGCGATAAGCCAGTTGAATTATTCCCAACTGCTTGGACAAGTGGAAAAATTGCGCGCCCAAGCAAATGCCGATGAAATTGCTGTTTTTGATCATCAGGGGAATTTGCTTGCTTTTGCCAATCAAGATTTATCCCAAATGTCTTCTTCTTATCCGAGTGCGAATGAGCTGTTGCGTTTGCGGGAATTTGAAGAGGTGCTCTTGCAATTTATCAGCGACGAAGATGCTTATCAAATCAAAATACTCCTTGCAATCAATAGTCAAAATCGTGAAGAGATTTACTTACAAACGATTTTTTCTCTGCCCGAGCAATTTAATTTAGTAACTAACCGTCTTAAGGAAAGCTATCGGACAGAGCGTATTCGCAGTTATCTGCAACCGTATCTATCCAAATCGATTTTGATGATTTTGTGCTTGATTTTTCTTTTGACGCTGTTGATTGTGCTCGGAATTAGCATTTTGTTCGGTGATGCGATGTCGCGTCCTTTGCGGCAGTTGATTGCATCTTCCAAAGCAGCGCAAAGAGGAGATTTTTCGCTGCCTGTCAAACATCTGCCGAATAATGACCTTGGCGTGCTGGGGAATAATTTCAACGCGATGTTGGTGAATTTGCATACCAGCCGTGAAGTAGAAAGAAAAATTAACCTAGAAATCAGCGAACAACGCAATTTTTTATCTTTGGTTTTGGAGCATATTTCAGCTTGCGTATTTGTTTTCGATAGCGAGAAAAAGATTTTGATTGCAAATAGTTCTGCCCAGAAAATATTCACGCTACCGCAAGATTTATCGATAAATAATGTGGAATATTCCAGCTTATTTCAGGAATTTTTAGAAGAGATAAGCGATGCTTTTGATTTAGAAAATTATTGGCAGAAAGAAATTACTCTTTCAAAAACGGGTAAGCGTTTAGTTTTGCTTTCTTATGCTGTGAAGTTTATAACCGAAGGTAAAAACAATACTTTATTAGTTGCCGAAGATGTAACTAGTTTTAAGCAACAGCAGAGAAATGTTGCTTGGGAAGAAGTTGCAAGACGGCTTGCTCATGAAATTAAAAATCCGCTTACTCCAATCCGCCTGCAAGCAGAACGCCTGCAAAGAAAACTCACGGATAAAGTTAAAGGTAGCGATGAAGAACGGATTCTCGACCGTGCTACGACGACAATCATCAATCAAGTCGAGGCAATGCAGCAAATGGTGAGCGATTTCGGTTCTTTTGCCAAACCATTGGAACTTCGGCAGAAAAAAGGCGATTTTGGCAAGCTGCTGCGAGAGGTTTGCGAAATGTATCAAAATTGCCAAATTACGCTAAATTGCGGCGAATTACCGCAAGTGAATTTTGATGCGGTGCAAATACGGCAGGTTTTGCACAATATTTTGAAAAATGCACTTGAAGCAAATGAAGAAAAAAATATTCAAATTGCCATCGATATTTATCAGGAAAATCAGGAAATAATTTGCGAAATTGAAGATGACGGCACGGGTTTTAGCGATTTGAGTAAAGATCCATTTGAGCCGTATGTAACGACAAAAGTTAAAGGTTCGGGAATTGGTCTTGCGGTGGTGAAAAAAATTATCGAAGAGCACGGCGGAAAAATTACCGCTGGCAAAGCAGAAAAACTCTCGGGGGCAAAAATTAGTTTTTCGTTGCCGTTGTCATAAAAATTAAGTTATGAGCGTGTCTAAAAATTCGTCATTTTGAGCCGTAGGCGAAAAATCTCTATCAGCAGATCCTTCGCTGCGCTCAGGATGACGAGGGTAAAAATAGAACTAACTCTAAATTTAGATGCGCCCTTTAAGTAAATAAGCGGATTTTTTATTTTTTTCAACTATTCCTTCCTCAATTAAGCGTTGTAGCCAGATTTTGCTTTGACTTGGGCTGATGTTTAATGCTTGTGCAATTTCTTTTTGTTTCATCGGAGTTTTGAGTAGTTCAAGCATTATTTGTCGGACAATGTCAAATAATTGTTCGGCAGGGGAGTTTTGAGCTGCGATTTCTTTTGTATCGTCCGCTAATGTTGTTTCAGTTGCGGAGGATTCTTCTTTTATAGATGAAAACAAACTTGGTTGTTTAGCACTTGTGTTTTTTACATTAAATATTTGTTGAAATTCTTGAACGCTCTCTGGATTTGTCCAAGGTAAAGCTCCTTTCTTTTGCAAAGCATCGAGTGCAGGAGAGGATTTACCCGTTGAGCGCAGATAAACAGGAATAAATTTGAACTTATCTAATTGCTCAACGGCTCCTGCCCAAGTGCCGCCTTTATTCAAATCCGCATTTACCACCAAAGCTGCATCGGATAGAGCATAAATCAATTTATTGCGCGCCATTGCTAAACCGACATTAAATCCCATATTTGGGTCAAATGATGAGACTAGTAGCAAGTTTCCGTCCCAGATGTGCTTGCGGTATTTGATGGTTGTTTGTTCTAAATTGTTTGCCAGCACTGCAATTGCTTTTCCTTGATTTTCCAGAGCTTGCAACATTGCTGCGCTATCAATTCCTTTTGCACAGCCAGAAATTAAACTCTGTCCGACAGAAGCGCATAAATGTCCGACGTCTGCGGCGTATTTCAGCAATTGTGTATCAACCTTACGAGAGCCAACGACTGCAAGTCCGCCAATCTCTAATAAATTAGCATCACCGCAACCGTAAAGTAAAGCAGGAGCGTTTTCACGCAAAAGCGTTTTTAGACGGCGAGGATAATTTTTATCCGCACGGCTAATTACCCAAATTGATCTCGCTTGCCAGTGTTCAAGTGCCATCGATAATAAAAATCCACGGTCTAATAGGCGGCGTAAACGATTAGCATCGATAACGCTTTGACAATTTTGTATTACATCATCTGCTGCTTGTGAGATTAAATCAGACGGTTGCCGTTTAAGTTTTAGCAAATGCACAGCAAGTTTGTTGTATTCAGTCTGGGTAAGTAAATCAGATGAGGGAGTATTTTTACCGACTAGAAGAGGTGCAGTGAGTAGCAAAATAGCTTTGGTATTGAGGGATATTTCGCTATTCATTATTATTTTCCTGCATCTGCCAAAGCAATTGGAAATACCGCAGTAGCACCAGCTTTGCGTAATAGATGTGCGCAGACAGTGAATGTCCATCTAGAATCAACCGTATCATCAATCAAAAAGCAAGGCTGCCTCAATACTTTCTCGCTAATTGCAAAAGCACCGTCGAGATTGTGAGCTTTCTGATGAGAATTTGCCATTGTTTTCTGCTCTGGACGGTTGTCAGTTCTCGATAAAACTCTATAAAACGGCAAATGCAAGGCAGCCGCTAAACGATAAGCAAAATCTGGAACTAAATTCGGATAACGGATTGAGGGAACGCAAGTAATCCAAGACGGTTTGGGAGAAGGATTAAATTGATAAATCATCTCAACAACCGCTGAAACTAGCTCATCACAAAATCGCCCATCACGGTATTTTCCTTGCTGCACAAGTTCTCTGTAGCCATCATCTCCACACGCACAAAGAACTCGACCTTCCTCAAATTGCAATTGTTTATCAATTTTGCCTTTCAGCGCATAAGCCCATTTTTTCTGCCGCTTGGATTTGATTGCGCATTAACGCAAGTAAGGGAGACACTAACAATGCTGAACCTCGACCAGCTTCTCGTAGTAATTTTGTAGCTATGAAATAAACAAAACTTTTTCCCCAACCAGTTTTTTGCACTACCAACAAACGCTTTTTGCCTGCGACTAATTGAAAAATTGCCTCATCTTGACCTTCACGAAAAACCGCTTGATTACAACCAGTTCCAATTTGTAAAAGCTCTAATGCTCGTTGGTAGTCGAATTTCATAGTAAGCCCTGTTATTCCTTCACAACCCAATCTTTCAGCGTTCTTAATTCCTCATCAAAGCAGGCACCGATTTTGTAGAGTTTTTTACTTCCCTGTTCGTATTGAATTGCATAACCTTTTTCATCGATTTGGGCGAGTGCTTCTTCTGCGCTGCCACGCAATTTGAATTCAAAAACATAGACTGCGTCATCGGTTTCTAGCACAAAATCGCTGCGTCCCGCTGCGGTTCTC
>JAFUTP010000057.1 GCA_017484165.1 Cardiobacteriaceae bacterium
AATGACGGTGAAACAGCCAAACACTGCTGTCGTCATCCTGAACGAAGTGAAGGATCTGCCGATAAAGATTTTTCGCCTACGGCTCAAAATGACGGTGAAACAGCCAAACACTGCTGTCGTCATCCTGAACGAAGTGAAGGATCTGACGATAAAGATTTTTCGCCTACGGCTCAAAATGACGGTGAAACAGCCAAACAACTGCTGTCGTCATCCTGAACGAAGTGAAGGATCTGCCGATAAAGATTTTTCGCCTACGGCTCAAAATGACGAATTTTTAGACAGCCCCAGAGATTAGTCAAAATAATAAAAAATTATCCGTATTTGCAAAAATGAGAAAAAATGCTTAAATTCTTATTGTTAATTATTCGCATTTGTATATGCAATTAACGAGTTTAACTGTGCATTTTTGTAAGGAAATCAAATGAAAAAAATCTTATTTTTGGCGATTGTCGCCTGTGTTTCGGACTTTGCTTTTGCGAATAAAGCAAGTGATGATGCGGCGAAATGCGAGGCAGGTGAGGGAAAAATCTGCCGTGAAATTGCTGCGGATAAATTTATCGCACGCGATTTTGCCGCGGGTAAAAGATATTTGGAAATGGGCTGCGACAAAAATGACCGTCTGTCCTGTGCTTATTTAGGTGAAATTTATTATTTTGCTGAGTTTCGCGTCGAACAAAATCAGGACAAAGGTAAGCAATTGTTAGACCGTGCCTGCGAACTTGGTAGCGTGAGCCGTTGTGATTTTGCAGTTTTGGAATCTGCTCCACCAAAAGCGCAAGATTTGCAAGTTTTTGAACCGACAGCGGATTTGCGCATTCACGCTAAAACTTACCGTAACGACTTAACTTATAAAAAAACAAAAAAAAGAAAAGTTTTTTATGATGAAAACGGTAAATATTCCGAAAAAGAAGTAGAGGGTGGTTTTTACCGTGAATATCTTGGCAAAACCGCAGACGGTAACTTAATCGCGCAAGATTTTTATCAGGACAATGATGCGCCGCTCACTCCTATCGGAACGGTTTTGTCATTAAAGAATATTCCGCAATATTTGCAAGATAGAAAAGTTAAGTTACCAATCCTTTCAGGTAATAATTTAGATACGATTATTAACTTCTATCCGAATGGAAGAATAAAATTTTTCCGTCAAGAGAAATTTATTAAATTAGCCGATAAGCAGGTTAAAGAAGAAGATAGAAATTACAAACAATATTTCTTTTATCCAAATGGAAAAATAGCAAGTCAAACCGAACGGGAAAATAATCAAATCCGTGCGGTAAGTTTTTATAAAGAAAGCGGCAATATTGCTTCATTTTCTGATACTTATATCGGTCAATATTCAGACAATAAAACCGAAAATGAAGTTATTCCATATTCCTATACTTATGCCGTAGATGGCATACCGATATATGCAAAAATCAATCAAAAGATGCACTTTTTTGACAAGAAGGGTAACAATGCTTCTGGTATGAGAGTGTTGAAATTTGATGCTAGTGGTGATTATGCAATTTGCAAAGAAACTTTATCTAATTTGTATAAAGAGGTCAAAAAATCGTTACAAATAAATGTTGAGTTTGAATAAAGCTGCGATGTTGTAAAAATACTAACGAAATTAGTAACTTTTTTCATATAAATCTGTGTTTTTAATACTTAAAAGTGTCAAAATATTTTCACACTTTGTAGTGCAGATTTTCTGGTGTCTATCAGAAATTTTTATTTTCTTCACAAAAAACTAGGAGACAGCAAATGGCTGAATTGCAAAAAAAATATGGACTTTTTATTAACGGTGAATTTCGTGATGCATCTGACGGTGCAACGCTCAAAACTTACAACCCAGCAACTGGTCAGGTTTTGGCAGAAATTGCAGATGCAACCGAAAAAGATGTTGATGATGCGGTAAAAGCGGCACGGGAAGCGTTCAAAAAATATAAATGGACAACTCCTGCGCAAAGAAGCGAGTTATTACTCAAAATCGCCGACATCATCGAAGCGAATAAAGAGCATTTAGCGCAAGTCGAAAGTATGGATAACGGTAAGCCAATCCGTGAAACTCTCAATGTTGATGTAGCGTTTTCTATCGAGCATTTCCGCTATTTTGCTGGGGTAATTCTGGGCGAAGAAGGGCAGGCTAGCGTTTTGAACGAGCAGCATTTGTCGATTATTTTGCGTGAGCCGATTGGAGTTGTCGGACAAATTGTGCCGTGGAATTTCCCGTTCTTGATGGCTGCTTGGAAACTTGCGCCAGTGCTTGCAGCTGGTGACGCTACCGTCTTCAAACCTTCTTCTGAAACTAGTTTGAGTGTGCTCGAACTTGTGCGTTTAATCAAAGATGTTGTGCCAAAAGGCTTACTCAATGTGGTTACGGGTAAAGGTAGCAAGGCTGGTAATTATTTGAAAGACCATAAAGGTTTAGACAAACTTGCATTTACGGGATCTACCGAAATCGGACGCGATATTGCACTTGCTGCGGCGGACAAAATTATTCCTGCGACTTTGGAACTCGGCGGTAAATCAGCAAATATTTTCTTCGACGATGCGGATTTGGAAAAAGCTCTCGACGGTTTGCAACTGGGAATTTTGTTCAACCAAGGTCAAGTTTGCTGCGCGGGCTCACGGATTTTCGTGCAAGAAAGCTTCTACGATAAATTCGTCAGCGAGGCGGTTAAACGCTTCAATGCGGTAAAAGTCGGCGATCCGCTCGATCCAAACACGCAAATGGGCTCGCAAGTTAATAAAGGTCAGGCAGAGAAGATTTTGGAATATGTCAAGATTGGCGTAAATGAAGGCGCAACCGTCGCTTGCGGCGGTGAAGCTTATACCGAAGGCAAATGCGCAAACGGTGCTTTCATTAAGCCAACGCTTTTGACTAATGTAAATAACAATATGCGGGTGGCACAAGAAGAAATCTTCGGTCCAGTCGGGGTGGTGATTAAGTTCAAAGACGAAAAAGACTTAATCGAAATGGTGAATAACTCTGAATACGGTCTTGGCGGCGGTATCTTTACCAAAGACATTACCCGTGCTTTGAATGTGGCACGCGCAATGGAAACAGGACGGGTTTGGATTAACACTTACAACCAAATCCCTGCGGGCTGTCCGTTCGGCGGTTGGAAGAAATCAGGTATTGGTCGGGAAACTCACAAGGTAATCCTCGAACATTACACTCAAATGAAAAACATTCTTATCGACCTTACGGGCAAAACCAGTGGTTTCTATCCTGCTCCGTAAGCGATTTAGAAGTTTCAAATTTCATCAATTTAAGAACAAAAAACCGCCGTTTTTTACGGCGGTTTTTTGTTGCTGGCAGCAACGGGCGTTCCTGATTTCTTCGAAGAAAAACCGTTGCCCGCTTGTCGCGGCTGCGATTTTTTACGGCGGTTTTTTATTTTCTTTTGACGATATAGGAAGTCTAAACATTCGTCATTTTGAGCCGTAGGCGAAAAATCTATATCGAAAGATCCTTCGCTACGCTCAGGATGACGACAGTAAAAAAATAGAACTAACCCTAAATTTAGATGCGCCATATAGGAAGTTGAGAAATTATTCAGGCGCATTATTGCTAGTTAGGAACGCGGAATGGGAATGCTATCGAGTATTTCCTTGATGATTTTAGTAATGCTTACACCGTCGATTTCCGCTTCTGGACTGCGCCGAATTCGGTGGCGTAAAACGGGGAGGGCGAGTGCTTTGATGTCTTCGGGGAGGACGAAATCGCGTTGTTGGAGGACAGCTTTTGCGCGCGCACAAACCAACATTGCAATGCCTGCGCGCGTGCCTGCTCCGCTTTCTAAATGTTGATGCTTGCGAGTTGCGCGCACGATGTCGCTGGTGTAGCGAATAATTCTTTTATCGACGGTGATGCTGTTGAGAGCTTGCTGCAAAACGGGTAATTCATCGGCGCGGAGGACTTTTTCGGTTGAGAGAGTCTTATTTTTCAGCGGTGTGTCGTAAGTCAAAATGCGTTCGAATAGCGTGATTTCTTCTTGCTCGCTGGGATAGGAAATATGAATATTGAGCAGAAAACGGTCAAGTTGCGCTTCTGGCAGACGGTAAGTGCCTTCCTGTTCTAGTGGATTTTGCGTTGCCAAAACCATAAACGGAGCTTGGACGGAAAGCGTTTTTCCTTCGATGGTGGCTTGCCGCTCCTGCATAACTTCTAAAAGTGCCGCTTGGGTTTTGGCAGGAGCACGGTTAATTTCGTCGGCGAGCAGCAAATTAGTAAAAACAGGACCTTTTTGCAGTTTGAATTTGTGTTCTGACGGGTCGTAAATCATTGTTCCCGTAATGTCGGATGGCATTAGGTCGGGAGTAAATTGAATTCTTTTGAAGTCGGCATCAATGCTTTTTGCCAGAGCTTCTACCAGTAGCGTTTTACCTAAACCTGGCACGCCTTCAATCAAAATATGACCGCCAGCAAGCAGTGCAATGATGCTTTGTTCGATAACTGCTTTTTGTCCGACTATTGTTTGTTCGAGGTTGCGGTAGAGATTGCTGGCGACTGCGCGTAATTGTTCGATTTCACTTGACATTCTTTTTCCTTTTGCTGCTCACGGTTAAATGCCGAAATTATCTTGAATTTTCCAGTTTCTGTTGGCTGCATCTAAATTTAGGGTTAGTTCTATTTTTACTCCCGTCATCCTGAGCGCAGCGAAGGAACTGCCGATAGAGATTTTTCGCTTACGGCTCAAAATGACGAATTTCGTAGATACACCATATTTTTCGCATCAGGGCTTGCAAGCTTGAAAAACCGCGGTTTGAGGCGATTTACAACCGCGTTTTTTTTCTAGTCGTTTCACTTCAAAGTAATAGCGTTAGCTTCTCCTCGCTGCCTTGTCTTACTTTGAATTGCAACGACTATGTTTTGGGAGTAAGCAATGTTTGATGCACATTCGACAACCATTCTTTCGGTGAGACGCGGAAATTGCGTAGCGATTGCGGGAGATGGTCAAGTAACTTTGGGTAATACGGTGATGAAGGGTAATGCTCGCAAAATTCGCCGTCTTTATAAAAATTCGATTTTGGCGGGATTTGCTGGTGCTACGGCGGATGCTTTTACGCTTTTTGAATTATTCGAAGGCAAGTTAGAAGCAAATGACGGTCAGCTGTTACGGGCAGCAGTTGAGATGACCAAAATGTGGCGCACCGAGCGGACTTTGCGGCATTTAGAAGCGATGTTGATTGTTGCTGACCGTAAAAACACCCTGATTCTGAGCGGTAACGGCGATATTGTGGAAACGGAAGACGATATTGCGGCGATTGGCTCTGGCGGTGCTTATGCGCTCTCTGCCGCGCGCGCACTTTTTTATAACACCGAACTTACCGCCCCAGAAATTGCCAAAAAATCACTCGAAATTGCAGGCGATATCTGTATTTACACCAATCAAAACATCATCTGCGACCAACTATCAGAGGAGGAATAAAAAAATGACTTCATACCGCGATTTGAATATGACACCGCGTGAGATTGTCGAAGAATTAGACCGTTACATCATCGGACAGAAAGATGCCAAAAGAGCGGTTGCCAATGCAATGCGGAATCGTTGGAGAAGACGGCAAGTTGCCGAACCGCTGCGCAGTGAAATTACCCCGAAAAATATTTTGATGATTGGACCAACTGGCGTTGGTAAAACCGAAATTGCACGGCGGCTTGCCAAACTCGCCGAAGCACCGTTTATCAAAGTTGAAGCGACTAAATTTACCGAAGTTGGCTATGTCGGACGCGATGTGGATTCGATTATTCGTGATTTGGCGGATACGGCGGTGAAGTTAGAGCGGGAACGGGCGCGGGTTTCGGTGCAGAGTAAAGCGCGCGAGCAGGCGATAGAGCGAGTTTTGGATATTCTCATTCCGCCTGCGACTAAAACTGCCGCTTGGTATGAAGATAACGATAAGCCCGAAGAAGATGCAGCCCGCAAAGCTTACCGTGAGCGGCTTTTGCGCGATGAAATGAACGACAAAATCATCGAAGTTGATGTAGTCCGTCCCGAAGCACAAATCGAAATAATGACTCCGCCTGGAATGGAAGAAATGAGCCAGCAACTCGGTGAAATGTTCAAAAATTTCGGTCGAGAGAAAAAAGTTAAGCAAAAAATGACCGTGGCGGAAGCTCTCGTCAAACTCGCCGAAGAAGAAGCCGACAATTTGATAAACGAAGAAGAAATCCGTGCGGGCGCGGTGAAAAATGCCGAAGAAAACGGAATTGTTTTTATCGATGAAATCGACAAAATCGCGCACCGTAGCGATGTCCGCGGCGGTGAGCCGTCAAGAGAAGGTGTGCAGAGGGATTTACTACCGCTTGTGGAAGGCACGGCGGTTTCCACGAAATACGGAATAATCAAAACCGATCACATTTTGTTTATCGCAAGCGGTGCTTTTCATCTAGCAAAACCATCCGATTTAGTTGCGGAATTGCAAGGTCGCCTGCCTGTCAGAGTGGAATTAAACCCGCTTACCGCCGAAGATTTCAAACGAATTTTGACCGAACCCGACGCGTCTTTGATTAAGCAATACAAGGCACTTTTTGCCGCCGAAGAAATCAATTTAGAGTTTTCCGAAGACGGTATCGCCAAAATCGCCGAAACCGCATATCAAGTGAATAAAAAAACCGAAAACATCGGCGCAAGACGCTTATACACCTTGATGGAACGCATAACCTCCGAATTGTCATTCAACTGTGCTGATAAACCCGCGGGAGAGACGGTCAAAATCGATGCGGAATTTGTCGAAAAAGCTTTGGGCAATATTTGCGAAGATGAAGATTTAAGCCGCTTTGTTTTGTAAAAAAATAGGCTTTTATTACAACTAGAAAGTTATTGAATATGCAGAGTGAATTAGCAAAATAATCAACTAGTTTTTTTATAAAAAATTGATAGCTTTTGCTAGAATTGCTCGGCGTTTTCGGGCGTTTTTCAAGTTTGATATTTCTTTATTTTTCAATCTTTTCAATCAACAAGGAAGAAAAACTATGACATTAAAAGTCGCTATTAACGGATTTGGTCGTATTGGTCGTTTGGCGATGCGCCGTTTAGCAAATGATTCTGCGGTGCAAGTTGTTGCGATTAATGATATTTCTGGCGATGCTTCAATGCTCGCTCACTTATTCAAATATGACACCGCGCAAGGTCGCTTCGACGGAACGGTGGAATCCGATGCCGAACATCTCATCATTAACGGCAAATCAATCAAAATGCTCGAAGTCAAAGATCCAACTCAACTGCCTTGGGGTGATTTGGGTATTGATGTGGTTTTGGAATGCACAGGCGTTTTCGCTAGCAAGGAAAAATCACAAGCACATATCAACGCTGGCGCGAAGCGAGTTTTGATTTCTGCACCTGCGGGAAATGATGTTCCGACCGTGGTTTATGGCGTAAATCAACAAGTGCTAAAAGCAGATGACAAAATCGTTTCTGGCGCATCTTGTACTACAAACTGCCTCGCTCCTATGGCAAAAGTATTACAAGATTCTTTCGGTATTGAACAAGGCGTGATGACCACAATTCACGCATACACAGGCGATCAAATGACCCTCGACGGTCCGCACCGTAAAGGCGACAAACGCAGAGCACGGGCAGCGGCGGCGAATATCGTGCCAAATAGCACGGGGGCAGCAAAAGCTATCGGTCTAGTTATTCCAGAATTACAAGGCAAACTCGACGGCGCAGCACAACGAGTTCCTGTGCCAACTGGCTCTTTAACCGAATTGGTAACGGTTCTCAAAAAGACGGTTAGCAAGGACGAAATCAATGCGGCGATGAAAAAAGCGGTAAGCGATTCTTTCGGTTATACAGAAGAAGAATTGGTTTCATCAGATATCATCGGTATCACCCAAGGTTCGCTGTTTGATGCAACGCAAACCAAAATCGTCGATGTTGGCGGTAAGCAATTAGTGAAAACGGTTGCTTGGTATGACAATGAAATGTCATACACCTGCCAGTTAGTGAGAACTTTGAAACATCTCGCAACTTTGTAAAAAACTACAAAATAAGAAAACCCCGTGTGAAAACGGGGTTTTTCGTTTTATTCCTCTGTGAAAAATAATTTGTATTACAAATAATGATTATTGCAAGAGCATTACTAGCAAAAATGCAATAAATAAACCGATGAAAAATCCAATGAGATTACGGATTAAGCGTTTTTTGTTCATTTGATAGTCCTTGATGTATTCCAAAATTATTAACTATTTAACAAAATAACACTCTATTCAACGAAAGGAAAACTGTATGCGTTTTGTATGTAAATGTCTTATTTTTGTATTGTTATCGATATTTAATTTCCCTGTTTTTGCTGAATTGATGCTTGCCCAAAATTACCGCGATGAAGAAGTTATCGGTTGGTTGGCAAGCGAAAAACTTGATGGTATCCGTGCTTATTGGGACGGAAAAGAGCTTATTTCTCGCTCGGGTAAGCCATTTTTGAATACGGCGGAATTTGTCCGTGATTTTCCGAATTTTCCGATTGACGGCGAACTTTGGATTGCCCGCGGTGAATTTGAGCAAACGATGAGCAAAGTTCGTAGCGGTGATTATTCTGAAATTAGCTTCAATATTTTTGATGTGCCAGGTCAGGAAGGCGGATTGTTGAAGCGTTTGCAGGTTTTGGAAAATTATTTGGCACAAAAGCCCGAGTTAAAAAACCGCATCAAAATTATTCCGCACAAGCAAATCCGCGATATTGATGAGGCGCGCAGAATGCTTTTTGATATTGAACGGCAAGGCGGCGAAGGCGTGATGTTGCGGCATCCCGATGCGCCTTATGTGCCAGGACGAACGGACAATATGCTGAAATTAAAGAGTAAGGAAGATGCAGAATGTCGGGTAACCAAGCATTATTCTGGTAACGGTCGCAATGTGATACGGCTGGGTTCGCTTGATTGCAAGGATTTATCGAATGGAATAACGGTGAGAATTGGCACGGGATTTACGGATACCGAGCGAGATAATCCGCCGCCTGTCGGTGCGGTGATAACTTACCGTTATTCAGGTTATACCGCGAAAGGCAAACCGCGTTTCCCGACTTTTTATCGGATTTATCAAGAACCGATTAAGTAATTGCATTATTCTGTCATACAAATAAAAAACTCCGCCAAAAAACAGCGGAGTTTTTTATTACAAATTAAGACATATCAACTACGCATCAAAATAGCGCATTATTTTCTCTTCATATAAATATTTTTTCAGCTTTTTTATAACTTGCGGTTTTTTCTATTGGTATAGCCAAGCTTTTTCAAAGCATCAAACACCCCAGATTTTGAACAATTAAATTCTTCGGCAATCTCATACAAATATTTATTGGGATTTTGTTCTACATACTCTTTTAACTTTTCTGGGTTTATCTTTTCCACTCTTTTACCACCACTCTTGTGTATTAAACTTTCACCTCTTTCGGCAGTTTCTTTCCATCTAACGACAGTTCGGTAGTTTAAATTCAATAATTTACTCGTTTTCAGCACATTACCGTTATTTTGCGCCAAAATTTCTAGCGTTTTTTCCTTAAATTTAATGTCATAAGCCATAAATAAATACTCCAAATTAGCTAAAAAAATTATTGTAACATATTTTGTTACTTTGATGCGAAATGATTATATTATCTACACTCTTGCGTTATTAAAATTTAGCTGTCAGTAAAAAAACGGCGGAAAAATATTCCGCCGTTTTTATTTTTTATTGGAGAAGTAAGCTTTTTGCTTTCGCCCTTTTTAATGCCTCTTCATATGGAATATAGTTTTCATATTCCCAGTGAAAATAACGGGAAAGTGCTTTGTAAGTATCTTCTGGTGCGTCTATACACATTTTGACAATCTTGTTTAATTCATTAGTAATTAG
>JAFUTP010000058.1 GCA_017484165.1 Cardiobacteriaceae bacterium
GAAGTTGGCTCTTCGCCTGCTTGCGGCGTGCGACCGTAAATTTCCTCATAACGCATCAGGAGAAAATTTATCCGTTCTGCCAATTTTTTCGTGCTGTTGTAGCGATCACCACTCATATCAAAGCGCAAAACGGGAAATTTTTTCCACTCTTCTTCCAATTTTGCGATTTCTAATCCCTCGAAAAGCTCTTTTCTGCCTTCAAAATATGCCTCCAAAGTTGTAACAAGAAGTGATTTTCCAAAGCGGCGCGGACGGGAGAGAAAAAATGCATCATCGGCATAAACCATTTTGTGGATAAGCGCAGTTTTATCGACATAAACGGCATTTGCTTCACGAAGTCTAGGAAAAGAAGAAGAAGCAGTGAGAATTTTGCGTGGGTTCATTTTTATTCCTTAATTTTCATTCCTTAACAAGAATATGAATATTAGAAAATTATAATTTCGAGAAAATGAAAAAATCCCCCCAAAGCAAAAACATTTGCATACCAATTGTGCGACAAATTTATTATCATCCAGCTGACAATTTTTGTCGGAATTAGCAAAAATGGTAATAAAATACTGACAAAAATTGTCGCAAAAAAAAAAAAAAAACGGTAAGCTATGCTTATTATCTCGCAGTTTACAATAT
The DNA here is from genome assembly GCA_017484165.1 of Cardiobacteriaceae bacterium. GTDB lineage: Bacteria > Pseudomonadota > Gammaproteobacteria > Cardiobacteriales > Cardiobacteriaceae > RGIG9182. The sequence continues at coordinate 628 of JAFUTP010000058.1, forward strand.
TGATAAATATAAATAAATTTATAAGTTGGCATGATTATCACGATAACAAACGGTATTCATTTCTGCATACAAAAAAAGGAGTTCAAAATGAAAACCGTGAAGCGATTAAATCGTATGACATCTGCAATCAGTCTTGCTGTTTTAGGTTGTGGCATTTGTATTACATCTAACGCACAAAATTCTTCCGAAGAAAATTATCAGCAAAAATCCGCCATTTCTTTCTCGGTTATTCCTGCTTATCTCGAAGCTCAAAAGAAAACCACCACCACCAAATCAACCGTTCGTCCTCGGGTGATGTTTGTAATTGACAACTCTGGTTCGATGAGTTTTACACCAGAAGGCACTTCGTATGAGTCTTCTCCCAACGGTTGTATAGGGTGGTCTTATTACGGTGCAAGAACGGGAGATCAAGCTTGTGAGACTGCGCGGATTGGTATTTTGTATTCCGTGCTCAAAGAATTGATTGGACCAGGTGCTGAATACAACGAAAAAATCAAGTTCAACTATTTACCAATTTGGCCGCAATATGGCGGTGATCCGTATGGGGTAGACAACACCATAAGCAGCACAGCGCAGCTTCCTGAATTTGTTGATGGCGCGACTTTTATGCTTAAGTTTGCTAATCTGTATGTTTCAGGTTCTACTCCGACGACGGCGGCTTATGTTTCTGCAGCTGATGAAATGTATAAAAACATCAAATATGCTTGCCAGAAGAACTATATCATCGTGCTTTCTGACGGTGAGACAAATAATGACGGTCGCGGGCAAGAAGGTGATCTTGAATATGGCAATACTGTTGAACAAACAACTTGGCGTTCCTATAATTCACCGCTGCGAGCTGTGTTAGGTGATAACTGGATTGCACCGAATGATGGTTCTTATCACTTCCGCTGGGATCTTGGTTATGACCCCAGCACTTCGAAATTTGAAATTTATAAAGGCAAAAAATACGAAGGCACAGGACACGGTATAGCTTATTTCTCACGGCAATTATTCGGTGGCGGTGATGTTGACCTCAAACCAGATACTGAACTTGATTACGAAGGTAATCCATTTGAAGGCAAGCAAAATATTCAAACCTATACGATTGGTTTCGGTGCGGATGTTGGTGTCGATGGATCATCATCAGGACAATTGGTTTGGCAATATTTGCAGCAAGCTGGTCGTGTAGGTCTTGCCAATAATGATCCAACTGGTAAAGGTGCATTTAACGCACAGAACAAAAAAGAGTTACAAGATGCGTTTGCAGCAATATTCTCGACAGTAGTAGCAGAAACCAAATTGTCAGAAATTCAAGATTTACAAGCAACTTCCGTCGCCGCTCCTGCCAATTTATCCACCACTGCCGAAGTTTCCAAATCATATTTTGACGGCGAATTAAAAGGCGTTTTGTCTGTGCTTTCAGTGCATACGGGAAATTGGGCATCACGGTTTAATTTCTGGACATTCGACAGCGATTTTGAAGTTTCCGTATCTAATGAATTAAACGAAGAGCAATCGAAAGTCGCCTCTTATCCAAATCCATATCACATACTCGTGCAAGACCAAAACATCGCACAAAACTCAACGGGTGTAAAAAGCATTTCAGCCGAACACGCGCCGATTTTCGGTTTTACAGGTTATGAAACGGAATTTCAAACCGCATATTTACCTTGGCTGGGAAGACAAGGTGGAGTTTCAGCCAATGCTGATGTGGAAATTGAAAAACAAGCTGCTGCAATTCCAGCAGAAAACCGTTTTATTCCCAAATATCGCGACCGTTTGAGTATTGCAAAAACTGATTTGAACGGCAATACCAGCACGGTTTCAGTCGGTATGCAAAATCAAAATGAACGGATAAATCTACTTACCGAAAGAATGATGGGCGATGTGCTTGATTCCAGCCCTGTTTCTCTTCCTGATGTCGCGACGATTAACGGTTCAGCAACTGGTTCATCGGATGACCCCGCAGGATATTTGGCGGTCGGTTCAAATGACGGAATGCTCTACATCTACAAACGCAATAAAAAAGACTCACCTGCGCCCTACTCTCTCGCGGTGAATTATTTACCAGCCGATGCACCAGTTGATGCTTCCAATGTCAGTAAATTTCTGCCGCTTAAAAACAATCCTCAAAAAATTGACGGTTTAGGACAGCTTTCTAATGTGTTGCCTCTGCAAGCCGATAGCCGTTACGGCACGGATATCGAACATATTTACGGGGTAAATGGCGGTATTTCTTATGTCGTTACTTCCTCAACATTTGACCGCAATCAGCAAGCAGTATTGCTCGCTAATCTTGGACAAGGCGGAATGGGAACATTTGCCCTCAACATCGGTGGTTTTGATTCATCTAATCCAAGTCCGACTGCGGTTGGTTTAGATGCAATTGGCGATAGTACTTGGCAAAATCACGCGACAGTTGCAAAAAAATTAGAGCAAGAACTACCGCTTTGGCACGCCAATTATGGCGATAACAATAACGGTGAGTTTATAAACATCGGTTATACCGTCGGCAAACCTGTAATGGGGCATATTGCAAAATCTTGGGCGACTACCGCAGAAACTGCCAATCAGCCAATTGACAATCCATTTACCTTAAATGTCGATGAAACTCGTAACGCCAGCCCAAATGCTACTGGCGAAATAGCGGTCGCCGCTTTTGTACCTAACGGATATTTATCTAATCCCGCAAAAGAGCACGGCAGCGCACCAACCCTTTATATTTTTGACGCACTCGGTATTGATTACGGCGCAAGAATTTCCACACTAGCAGGCGATACTTTCGTTAATCCACCGCGCAAAATTAACGGTCAAGCAGGCAAGTTGATTAAGGCAATTGAAGTAAAAGGAAATGATGCTAACCGCTTCGGCTTAAATGCACTTGCTCCCGTAACCGCCGTTGATACAAATTTTGACGGTATCGTCGATGTGGTTTATGCAGGAGATTATTCGGGAGATTTATGGCGTTTTGATTTGCGCTACGATGTGAGACAATGGAAAGCGCACAAGATTTTTGACGGTGATGAATCTCGTCCAATTACTAGCGCGCCTGCTGTTTATCGGATAAATAATGAAGACGGTTTGCGCTATGTCGTTGCGTTCGGAACTGGCTCTGATATTTTCGACCATGACCGTGAAGATGATAGTCGGCTTTACGCTACACAAGCCTTTTACGGTATTTACGACAATCTCGCTGACACAAATCCACAACCAATTAAGCAATCGGATTTACTCTGGCGATATTTCGATGATTCAAGTCATACTTATAAATTGGATAATGGCAAAAGCATTGATGTTGAAAGAAGTCAAAGAAATATTGCAAAAATTCCAGAATGCGATAAATCATCACTTCCGCTTTATAAAAATCAAACTTGCGAAGAAAGCATTTTCCGCGGTTGGTATATGTTATTGAACCCACTAGATATGGACTTTGTTGATGGCAAAATCGTGCATTGGGCACCTGAACAGGTGGTAACGCAACCGTCTTTGCTTCTAAACACCGTGGTATTTACCACGAGACAATATTTAATTAAACAGCAGGGAACAGAAAATTATTATTCTTCATCGAATGATAAAAGTGAAAGCTGTGGAATTACTGATACCAAAATCGAAAACGAAAAATCACTTGGTTCGTCTTGGTTGATGGGGGTAAATGTTCTCACTGGCGGACCGCAAGATGCAGTTACTTTCCGCTGCGAAAAAAATTGCGACGAACGCTACATCGGTCGGCAGTTACTTTCATTTACCATCGCCGAAGATGATAAAACGGTGCTGGAACCAAATTATGAAGATCGCTCATTTTTCCCCGATCCAGGACAAAACCAAATTAGCGAAGAAAAAAAGGCAATTGCTTCGCAACAGATAATCACTTCGACAATTGACTCTACTTCCAAAAAAGCGTTGGAAAGCACCGATGCACAAGGAAGTGTCGGAAGTGGTATTTTGGATTTGAATATTGGATTTGATGCGCAAAATCCAGATATTGTCCGCATTTTCGAACGGGAAAAGCAAAATAAATGCTTAACTCACGATGATTACGCAGTTTATGTTGCACTTTCAAGTGGCGGTCTAGATCACGAAGACTTGAAATCCAAACTTTGTAGCGGAATATTTATGCGCACATCTTTGCGTGAGTTGAAAATTGATTTACTCAATTCCCATTAAGAAGCACATCTAAATTTATGGTTGCTTCTATTTGTTACTCGTCATAATGAGCGCAGCGAAGGAACTGCCGATAAAGATTTTTCGCCTACGGCTCAAAATGACGAATTTCGTAGACACCCCCTTATGAATTTAGCCGCGGTTTTTATCGCGGCTTTTTTTTTGGCAAAAAATGTCGGCGGAAATATTGATTTTCTTCCGACAAAAATTGTCCGCCGTGATTTTTTTTCGTGCTTTTTCGTAATTTTTACCGTTTTTGCTAAATAAAAACCCGCGCTGGGACTAGATTTTGCTCTTTCTTATAACTTTTTGGCATAAATTAAGCTATAATCTCGCCAGTTATTTTTGGAAGAAAAATAACTATTAGCCCAAGTGCCTTATCAGCACTTGTTGTTTTTATGTTTATTTTTGAGGTACGAAAAATGGCCAATATCAATGACACCCTTTCAACCATTATGCAAATCGAAGGCGCAATGGCGGTTTCTATCGTTGATTCAAACAACGGTTTGATGCTCGGCTCACAAGGCAAAGGTATCGATTTGGAATACGCTTCTGCTGGTAACACCGAGTTGTATCACGCTAAATTGAAAATCATGAAAGTTTTGGGAATTAAAGAAAACATTGATGACTTCCTGATTACTTTGGATACTCAATATCACTTCTTGATTCCAGTTCAACACATTGAAGGTGTATTCATCTACGCGATTTTCAGCAAAGAAAGATCAACTCTTGCTCTTGCTCGCCGTCGCGTTCATGATTTGGCTAACGAACTTTCAATTTCTTAATTTTTTAGGATTTAAGTTAGCGAAAAGCTCCCCTTTGCGGGAGCTTTTTTGTTGTATCTCATAGGTAAAATCACAGACACTTATTAGCTAAATAGTTTTTTATAGTCGTTCCAATTCAAATAGACGAGGAAGCTAAGAGAAGACAGTATGCACAATACAGCGAGACGAAGCTAATGCAGTATTATTTTGAAGTGGAACGGCTATATCGTTAAGGATCTCTATGTAAAACAAGAAATTGAGATTCTTCGCTACGCTCAAAATGACAAATTTTTACTTCAAGATGTTCAAAAAACTTTTCTTATTACTACTAGTTACATTGTTATCAGCATGTAGCAGCGGGATTTTGTATCAGCACAATTCGACGATTTATGCGGTAAATCCCTCCCAAGGTTATCGATTAGAAAAAGCATTAAGCCGCGATTTAGACGGAAATTTAATCATTGTTTTATTTTCAGGCGGTGGAACTCGTGCGGCGGCATTCGGTTACGGGGTTTTGGAAGAATTATCTTTAATGCAACATCAGGGACGCAATGTTTTAGAGCAGATTGATTTGGTTTATGGAATTTCTGGCGGTTCGGTTCTGGCTGCATATTTTGCTTTGAACGGAACTCGAGTTATTCCCAATTTTGAAAAGAATTTTTTATCGAAAAATTTCCAAAAACTCCTAGTTGATGAGCTATTTTCTTGGGCTAATGTGCCGCGACTTTCTTCCCCGCAATTCGGTCGCGGTGATTTATTGCAGGAGCAATTCAATCTTGCTTTGTTTAACGGAGCAAAATTCCGTGATTTATCGCGCTATCCCCATAAGCCATTTGTCGTAATTAGTGCGACAGATATGGCAAGCGGTGAGAAAGTAAATTTCACCCAGGATTTTTTTGACGCGCTTTGTCTTGATTTAGACCAAATGGAAATTGCCCGTGCGGTTGCGGCATCGAGCGCGGTTCCGCTTGTGTTTGCCCCGCTTACCTTGAACAATAACGGTGGCAATTGTGGATTGTTCTTTGATAACAATCTGCAAATGCCGAATTCTCTTATAGAAAATCAGCTAGATAACAATAACGAACAGGTTATAACTCAACAGGAAGCAAGAAGGGCTTTGCGTGAATTAAGTAATAGCCGAACTCACCCATATTTACACCTAATCGATGGCGGTATCGCCGACAATTTAGGCTTGCTCGGAATAATCGAACTTTATGATTTGCTCGGTGGAAAATTGGTTGATGACAACATTCTGCATCATTACAAAAAAATCATCATCATTAGCGTAAATGCAACTAATAAAAAAGATACGGATATTGATAAAACGGCAAATATTCCTAATTGGAAAGCGGTAGCAAATAGTGTGATAAATGTGCCGATTGACCGTAACAGTCAAAATACTATCCGCCGTTTTCGCGAATTAGCCAATAATTGGAATAAAAAATATGATGTTCCCTTGCACTTTATAAGTATTAGTTTGGCGGATGTTCCTGATGCAAAATTAAAGGAAAGAGTGCTAAATATCAGCACTTCTTTTTATTTACCGCAAGATGATATTTATGCCTTAAAAACAGCGGCAAAGATATTGATTAACAATTCAAAGGAGTTAAAAGAAGCACTAGAAGAGTAGAAAAAAATAGCTAGAATAGTCCTGCTTTTTAGCAATTAAGTTAATTAGTTAGATGTTTAGTTAGATATTTATTTTTGTTTATTTTTCAAGGAAATCAAAATGTTTCAAAAAGAAGTTATTCATACAGAAAATGCCCCCAAAGCGGTGGGAACTTATTCACAAGCAATTAAAGTCGGCAATTTAGTTTTTGCATCGGGTCAAATTCCGCTCAATCCTGAAACTGGAGAATTGGTACAAGATAATTTTCAAGCATCAGCCGAGCAAGTTTTCAAAAATTTAACCGCAGTTTGCCAAGCCGCAGGCGGAGATTTAAGCAATATCGTCAAGCTCAATGTTTTTCTTACCGATTTGAACGATTTTGCGGAATTTAATGCGGTGATGGCACAATTTTTTGTTGAACCGTATCCCGCTCGCAGCGCGGTGCAGGTTTGCGCTTTACCGAAAGGGGCAACGGTGGAAGCGGAAGCAATTATCGCTTTATGATAAATTATTAGTAATAATAAAAGATGATAAAACTGCTGATTTTCGGCAGTTTTATTTTTAATGAATATAGGGACTGTATAAAAATTCGTCATTTTGAACCGTAGGCGAAAAATCTCTACCGCCAGATCCTTCACTGCGCTCAGGATGACGAAAATAGCAAATTAGAACTACCTAAATTTAGATACTTCTTATAGTTATATGGTTATTCTATAAATCAAGAATTATTTTTTAAGTCCATAACAGCGGATAAAAATGCAAAAAGAGATTGATTTTTCAACTTTACTTAAAGATTTACCGCAAATAATTTCTGCTCGTGCGGCGAATGCTTTGGCGAAAATCCGTATTTTAACCGTGCGTGATTTACTTACGCATTTGCCGAGCCGCTATGAAAATCGCTGTCGTTTAACTCCGATTGCCGCTTTGGTGCACGGAGAAGTCGCACAAATTTGTGCAAGAGTAATCAAAACTTCGATTGTGCAGGGCAAACGCCGTGTTTTTAATGTCGAAATTGCCGATGATGCGGGTGATGTTTGTAAGTTGGCTTTTTTTAATTTTTACCGCAGTCAGACAGAGCAATACAAAATCGGACGGCGCGGGATTTTTTACGGTAAAGCGCAAATTTCGCCTTACGGTCATTTTGTGATTTCCCACCCCGAAACAACTTGGCTTGCTGACGATGAAATTCCTGAAATATCAACGAATTTAAGCGCAATTTATCCGACGGTAAAAGCTTTGCCGCAGCAGGAATGGCGGGCGGTAATTTCCGTGATTTTGAAGAATATGGCGAATTATTTTGAGAAAAATCAACAAGATGCCTTGACTAATCTCGGTTATTTTCCGCTTGAACAATCCTTGAATGTTTTACATAGTCCGACTTTGAATGACGGTAAAAGAGAAATCACCCTCGCCCGTGCGCGCCTTGCTTTGGAGGAACTTGTCGCGCATCGTCTTGCAATGTTAGACGCGCGCTCATATTTACAAAGTTTTCCCGCCCCATCCCTGCCCTCCGACGGTGCAAAAACTCGTGAGTTTTTACAAACTCTGCCCTTCGCGCTCACCAATGCCCAGGAGCGCGTGCGCCGTGAAATTGCTGCGGATGTAGCTAAAAATATTCCGATGCTTCGGCTAGTGCAAGGCGATGTCGGTTCGGGCAAAACGATGATTGCGCTTTTTGCTTGTCTTGCCGCGGTTGATGCGGGGCTGCAAGCGGTTTTTATGGCTCCAACAGAACTTCTAGCCGAACAGCATGCTGCCAACTTGCGTCGTTACACCACAGGACTTGGTATAGAAATTGTCTTACTAATTAGTAAAAAAACCACAAAAGAAAAACGGGAAATTCTCGGCAAAATCAAAAATGGCAAAGCTCAAATCATTATCGGCACGCATGCGGTATTTCAAAGTGCGGTGGAATATCACAATCTCGCCTTGATTGTCATCGATGAACAACACCGTTTCGGGGTCGGACAACGCTTGAAATTGCAGGAAAAATCTCATCAGGGAACGGCGGTGCATCAGCTAGTTTTAACCGCAACACCGATACCGCGCACTTTGGCGATGAGTAATTACGGCGAACTCGATACTTCCATCATCGACGAACTTCCCGCAGGCAGAACTCCTGTGCGCACAACGGTTATTTCTAGCGATAAACGGGAAATTTTGCTTGAAAGAATTAAGGCGCAAGTCGCTGCTGGCGCGCAAGTTTATTGGGTATGCCCGTTAATCGAGGAAAGTGAAGTGCTGGAATGCGAAAACGCGCAAGAAATTTATCTTTATCTGCAAGAGCAATTGCGAGAAATCCGCATCGCGCTTATTCACGGACGGATTGAAAGTGCGCGGCGGCGCGAAATTATGGAAGAATTTGCCGCGGGTAATATCGATTTGCTGGTCGCGACAACGGTTATCGAAGTCGGAGTCGATGTGCCGAACGCCTCTTTGATGATTATCGAAAATTCCGAACGCTTTGGGCTCTCGCAACTGCATCAACTACGCGGTCGGGTCGGTCGCGGCAATCGACAGTCGGACTGCGTTTTGATGTATCAGCAGCTTGGCAAAACCGCGCGCCGCCGTTTAGAAATTATGCGTAAGACAAATGACGGATTTTTGATTGCAGAAGAAGATTTGAATATTCGCGGTGCTGGCGAATTGCTCGGCACACAGCAAACGGGAGAGGCGGGATTTCTGGTCGCAGATTTAGTCGAAGACCGCGAATTAGTAGAAAAAGCCGAAGATCTTGTCAGTGATTGGAAAAAAAATGAGGAAAATTTCTGCCAAATTTTGCTTAACCGCTGGGCAGAAGGTAAGGAAAAATATTTGCAGGTATGATGAATTTTTAATCCGCTTGCTTTTGCCAAAATTCTTTTGGGCGTGTCTAAACATTCGTCATTTTGAGCCGTAGGCGAAAAATCTCTATCGGTAGATCATTCGCTGTGCTCAAGAAGACGAGATAAAAAATAGAACTAACCCCAAATTCAGATACGCCCTTTCATTTTATAAACCACAGCAAAATTAAGGATAAAAATGAATATTTGCATTGCAACGGATAAATTTCAGCCATCTGGCGGAATGGAGCGATATGTTTTTGATTTACTACACGGCTTTTTAGAGAGAAAAATCAGCACCGAAGTGCTTACGATGAAAGCATCAGAACAATATCGCAAAATATGTCCCGTGCAAGTATTGGGAGAATTTCCCATTGCGCAATTAAAATATACTTTTTTTAATCAAAGAGTGCAAAAAAATATACCGCATAGTCATAAAATCATTGCCACAAGTTTAATCGACAATGCCGATATTTTAATTTGCGGTGGAAATCATCTCGGATTTTTATCAGCAATGGAGAAAAAAGCTAGCTTAAAAGATAAATTGACGGTAAAACGGGGAATTTCTGCTTACAAAACAGCAAAAAAAATTGTTAGCCACTCAAATTTAATGAAAAAAGAATTGCAGAATTTTTATCAAATCGATGCCGAAAAAATTATCACGATTTATCCAGCTGTTGATGAGAAAAAATTTCACCCTTTACCAGAAAATGAACGGTTAAATTTACGGCAAAAGTTCGGATTTAAGGAAAGTGAAAATATCTTAGTTTTTCCATCAGGAGACCATAAAAGAAAAGGACTTTCCTTAATAATTCAAGCGATTAGAAATTTAGAAAATCAACTTCAATTTCCAATAAAAATTGCCCTCTGTGGCAGTCATAAATATGAAGATGATTTAATTGTGAATTTAGGTTTGGTTAAAAATATGTGCGAACTTTATAATGCCGCTGATTTTACCATTCTTGCCTCAAAATATGAACCGTTCGGATTAGTTGGAGTTGAAAGTATTTTATGCGGTAGAAAAATTATTTTTGCTGATAATTGCGGTTGCCTAGAAGTTATTAAAAATACTGATAATTTATTTTTTAAGCACCATAATCTTCTAGATTTGCAAGAAAAATTATTATTAGCCGATAAAATGAAAGCAGAAAATCAAACCGCGATAAAAAATTCAAAAGAGGGTATTTTTTATAATCCGAGTTTAGATGAGCATATTGATAAACTACTAGAAATAATTTAAGGCTTAAAAATGAAGAATTTATATATTTTTGCAGGCGTAAATGGTGCGGGAAAATCAACTTTTTATATCAATCAATTAGAAGATGATGATTTTTACGGTGCAAGAATAAATTCAGATGAAATTGTGCGCGAATTTGGCGATTGGAATAATCCAATAGACCAAAATCGAGCAGGAAGATTGGCAATCAAATTGCGTAATTCTTATTTACAGAAAGGAATAGATTTTAATATTGAAACGACTTTAAGCGGTCATTCGATTGTTAATTTTATAAAAAAAGCAAAAATAAATAATTACCGCATAACAGTGTTTTATGTTGGATTGAACAGTGTGGAATTAGCAAAGCAAAGAGTGGCAATTAGAGTAGCGAAAAAAGGACACGATATAGAGGAAAAAACTATTGAAAGAAGGTTTGTGCAAAGCTTTGATAATTTGGTAAAAATCATTCCAATCGCTGATGTGCTCTATTTTTATGACAATAGTCAAGTTATCGCAAATGAACAGCAGCAAAAATTCGCTAATTTAGAAAAAATTGCCGAAAAGCAAAAAAATAATATTTATATTCAGCAAAACATCGAATGGTTCGACAGAGTAATAAATAAAGCAAAAGAGATGAATTTTTTATCAAAAATAGCTATTAGGAGTTAAATAAAATGAAATATCCAATTTTTGTGATATCTCTTGCCAAAGATGAAGAGCGTAGAAATCAGTTGAAAAAGCAATTTAGCTCTTATGATGAGTTTAATATTATCGATGCGATAGAAGGTAATAAATTAAATATTCAGGAATATTTTAAGTATCTTTCCGCTTCTCTTGAAAAATATAATGTCTTAATTAGCCCGAATGAATTAGGTTGCACTTTGTCGCATATCAAAGCTTATGAAGAGTTTTTAAGAACAGATGTAGAGTATTGTTTAATTTTAGAAGACGATATTATCGGCAGCGATGAAATTATCGAAAAAGCTTTTTCTCTCACAGATAAAATTCCCGAAAATGCGATGATTCTTCTGGGGGGGGGATACCCCAAGGCTTGGGGTAAAAAAATTGCCGATAATTTTTATCAAATTTCCCGTTATAGCTTGGAGAGAATATATAACGCTCATGCCTATATTCTCGACCGTCAAGCCGCAGAAAATCTCCTTACTATTCAAAAAGACGCAGCGACATTAACCGACATTTGGTGTCTTCTTCTACCGCAAAAGAATATTTCCTTATATTTCAGTGATTTAATCCGTCAAAATTACGATGAAAATCTTAGCAATATCGAAATTGAGCGAGAAATAAAAACCAAAAATCACTTAAATCCAAGAAAAATCCGCGGCTTAAAATACAACCTAATGAGAATAATAGATCGACATTTTTCAGAGTTTATTGTTGATAAATAGTGATTAGCGGTTTCTGAAACAACGATTTTTTATGAAACAGTTTCATATGAAACAACAGTAAAAGTTCCAAAAAATGGAATTCTGCAAATATAACGGTTGTGATGTTGTTCTGATATATTGAATAAAAAAATATACGAATAGGCTCACACAATGCAAAAAACACCAGCTTTACAAGAAAAAATTTACCGCATATTCTCCCTCGAAACAGGCGAAGCAAAACTATTATTTTCCAGTCTTGCGATGATGTTTTTATTATTCGCAAGTTATGCCTTTTTGCGACCAATTCGCGATGCTTTGGGAATTGAAAATTCGGTAAAAGAACTGAAATGGCTATTTTTTGCGACATTTATTTTCACCCTGCTTTGCTCATTGCTTGCGATGAATTTAAGCGGAAAAATCAAACGAAAACTTTACGCCGACGGCATATTTGCATTTTTTGCAAGCAACCTAGTTTTGTTTTATTTTGCAATGATTTTTATCCAAAAAGGCGATATTTTTTTATCCATATTTATGTCGTATTTTTTATGTTTGGGTGAGTATTTTTAATATGTTCGTCATTTCGACTGCTTGGTCGGTGATGGCGGATTCTTATACCAAAGAGCGTAGCATTCGTTTATTCGGAATAATTTCCGCGGGTGCTAGTTGCGGTTCGATGTTCGGTTCTTCATTGGTTGCATTTTTGGGCGACAAAATCGCGGTAGAAAATTTTATTTTTATCAGCGGTATTTTTCTTTTTATTAGCTTATTTTTGAAAAATATTGTCATCAAAGAAAGCGGTAAGTTAATAAACAATCACAATGAAAGAGAGCAATTTTTTGCCAAATTCGAAGTTCCATTGAAAAGTAAAGATCCATTTGCGGGAATAAAAATTGTTTTGCAGTCTAATTATTTGATGTTGCTTGCGATTTTTATTATCTTGCTTACTTCGGTATCGACATTTTTGTATATGGAACAAGCCAGAATTGTGAAGGAATATTTTCCCGCTGAAATGGCAAATTCCCGAGAATTGCGAACAAAATTATTCGGTCAAATTGAATTCATCGTGCAAACGGCAAGTTTCATAATCCAAATTTTTCTGACCGCAAAAATCGCAAAATTCTTCGGCTCAAAAGCGTTGCTATCAATTTTAGGTTTTGTTTTGGCAGCTGGTTTTGTATTGCTGATTGTTTCAGGACACGCACTTTGGGCAATCGTTTTGGTATTTTCTCTACGGAGAATCGGTGAATATGCATTAGTTAAACCCGCACGGGAAATGCTATTTGTGCCACTGGATGCGGAGAGTAAATATAAGGTCAAAAACTTCACCGATACCGTTGTTTATCGAGCAGGAGATGCAATTTCCTCGCAATTGGAAGCTTTATTTTTGCTAATTAGTGTCAATTTTGCAGTTGCCGCTGGTGCAGTAATCTCAATTTTATGGGGACTAGTCGGCTGGATATTAAGTGATAAATACGAAAACGAAAAGTTTCAGCAGAAGAACTAAAACCATAGTTTCATATGAAACCGAAACTCTACGAAATGTTTTTAGTCGGCAAAAATATCCACCTTACGAAACATCGTTTCATATGAAACGAAAATGCTATGAAACAAAAAGACAAATAGGCGCGTCTAAACATTCGTCGTTTTGAACCGTAAGTGAAAAAATCTCTATCGGTAAATACTTCACTACATATACATTAAGGATGACGAGGTAAAAATAGAACTAACCATAAAGTTAGATACACCCAAATATTAAGCTTGCCTTACTTTCTTAAATATTTTTAATAACCCCCCCCCCCCCCCCGCAAAGCCCTGCTATACTAGCGCGCGAATAGCTCGAATCACCTTTGCAGCCGCAGTAAATATAAGTTTTACCGCGGTTTTTGTTCGGCTATTCGCTTTAAGTAAATTTATCCTAAACAACCAAGAAACTTTATAACCTTATGAATAAACAATCTCGTAGAAAATCTAACCGCAAAAGCGGTCTCCAAAATTCTGGTCTCTCTAATGTTTCATCAAATCAAGTTCCAAAATCTAGTGTAAATGCAATTCGCGCTGCCATCGCAACCGCAAGTGTTATCGGTGCAGGCTTTGCAGGACAAGCTGCGGCGGATACTTTTTCATTAGACGGTGGCAATAAATTCAATAACAGTAGCAAAAATTTATCTGGAACATTTAACGACAATTTCTTCCGTCCTGGTAAAACTTCTAATCTTGCAGGTAGTGCAGGATTTTTTGATGCTAAAGGTTCAACACAAGCCGTGCAAATCGTGCAAGGCACTCACCAATACACGCCTAATTGGTATAACGCCGCAAAAGTCAATCTTGGTGCGACAGGAGATGCCACAAATCTTCAAAATATGAAAGAGTCTCTGAAAATTATCCGTGAAACTAATCATATTAGAACTGACTCGCAGTATGGAGAAAATCAGCCAGCTTTACAAGTTAGCGATGTTTTAATGGCAAGTTCCCAAATTAAAACAGATTGGACGGCAAATCATAGCGGTCATTCTCCTGGCGGTGGCGTAACTTGGGCAGCTGGCGAAAATTTGGGATACGGAATTAGTGCTACTGATGTTTCTTATGCATGGTTTAGTGAAAAAGAAAGATGTGCAGGTAAAAATCGTCAAAATTGCACTTGGAGTGGTTCAACTGGACACTATCTCAATATGGTAGGCGATTCCACTACAGCTGGTGCTGCTATCAATTCGGCTGGAACTTATGTTACAGAAGGTGCTTATGCTGGCGATAACATATTCCCTACAAATAATTATTACGACTTAATCCCACTTGACAAAACTGACCTTGACCGATACGAAGCCCAACTTGATGCCTATATCGACACTGGTTTTTATTTTTACAACGAAGGCAATACTGTTGATGTTAATGGCAATATCGGCACGGATAGCAGAGTAGCTGGCGGTTATGCTTGGTATAAGCAAGACAGCGCAACAAACAACACTGTTAATGTTAATAAATCTGCAACAGCTGGAACGGTTTATGGTGGATATACCACAGGCGGAAATACTTCTAACAACATCGTAAATGTTTATGGCAATGTTGGCACGGTTTATGGCGGTTATTCTGAAAACGCTTCTGCCACGCATTCTGACAACACAATCAATATCATCAGCGGCAAAGCTGATAATGTTTATCTCGGCAACGGTGCTGCAAATTCAGGCACGGTTAATTTTCTCGGCGGTTCGGTTGTTGAACTGAAAGCGGTAAAAGGTAACGGCAAAGCTAATAATGCGGTATTAAACCTTGGTGCAAAAGGCAAGGACGACGCTAACCGTACCGCAATGAACACTCTGAAAGCAAGCGGCGAAGTTGGCGGATTTAACGAATATAACTTCTACTTACCATCATCAGTAAAAGCAGGCGATACCGCACTTTCAGCTGATAAAGCAACTTTGGGTAACGCTGCGGTTAATGTATTCGTTCCTGGTGATACAAACTTGAAATCATCTGAAAGTATGCACTTGATTGCAACTAATAACGGTGTTTCTTGGAACGGTAAAGCTCAAGTTCATCAAGGTGTAACTCTTAAAACTGATTTCGGTGCGGTTGGAGTTTCTGGTAAAAATTTAGATTTATCTTTGAACGGTGCGGGTTCTAGCACATCAACTCCTACACCTAGCGCACCTGCAAGTGAAGCTCCTGCTACTGAAGGTTCTTCTTCTAGCAACGGGAATAATCAGCAAGCTTCTACGGCTAACGGTTCAAGCAGTGCTCCTGCAACAAGCGCGCCTGCAAATAACGGTTCTAGCTCTGGCAGTGAAGGTAACCAACAAGCTTCTACTGGTAACGGTTCAGCTAACGGTTCAAGCAGCACTACTACTCCTGCCAATAACGGTTCTACTTCTGGTAGTGGAAATAATCAACAAGCTTCTACGGGAAGTAGTTCGGGTTCTTCTACACCTGCTGCTGGTTCATCAGGTGGAGAAGTTTGTACGGGGCTAGCTTGTCTTTTCAGACCTAAACCTAAACCGCAACAAGACACCGAACAACAAGCAAGTAACGGCAGTAACGGTTCTTCTAGCACTACAACCACTGGCGGAAACCAACAAGCTGGCAACGATAGCAACGGTTCTTCTGGCACTACAACCGCTGGCGGAAATCAACAAGCTGGCAACGATAGCAACGGTTCTTCTAGCACTACAACCACTGGCGGAAACCAACAAGTAGAAGCCAATGTTGATAAGTCTATTTTCAATATCAGCTCGAACAATAGCTTTGCTAATGCTGGAAGCAGTAATAATCAAGCGTTCAACAATGTATTCACCGCTGCGGAAAATACCGACAACGCTACGATTAACATTTTGGCTAACAAGGATTACAAAGGTGTTGATATTTACGGAAGTAAAAAAGGCAATTCAACCATCAATATCAATGATGCTCAAAATTTAGGCAAGATTGATACTCACGCTTCCGCAGCTGGCAATCAAACTTTGACGATGACTAATTCATCGTCTGGAGCAATAAAGATTGACGGCAAAAAAGGTAAAGCGACTATTACGAATTCAACTATCGATAGCTTCTGGTCGAATAATAATTCTGACGGAACAGGCGAATTTACCTTTAACCACACAACCGTTAATGGCAATGTCGAAGCCGAAAACGATAAATCGCTTTCTATCACTAACAATTCCAAAACAGGCAATGTAATCGCTAACAATACCGCAAGCGTAAATATTGCCAATTCCACTACTGGCGATGTGTTTGCAAATAGCAGCAAGAACTTTACGATTGCCGATTCGACCGTTGGCAACATAGTGCAAAACGGCGGTAAGCAAGAAGCTTCTGGTAAAAATATCAAAATTACCAACAGCCAAGCTGCAACGCTCCAAATCGATACTGGTTTAGATAGCAAAGTTGTTATTCAAAATAGCCAATTTGATAAATATCAATCAACTTATGGCAACAACAGCTCCAGCATCAGTTTTGATAATACCAAAGTGAGCGATATCAGCACTATCGGTGAAAATCTCGATATTGCGAACAGCACAGTTAGCGGAAATATCAACTCTACTGGACAGGCAAATAAGCTGAATATCAGTAGTTCATTGGTCGGTAATATTGTTGGTAATTCTTCTGATGCCAGCAAGCAAGAGGTTGTTGTTAAGGACAGCATAATTTCTGATAACTTGTCTAGCCATAAGGTGAAATTGTCTAACACTAGCGTAGGCGGCACTGTTTCAGGTTCTATCGTTGATATTGATTTAGCTTCGGATAAGAGAGTTGAAGAAGTTGTTATCAATAAAGGCGGAGAAGAAGCTTCGAAGATTACTGGCGTAGGCGTAATCAGCAGCATTAACGCAGAAAATGCGACTAGCAAACTCAATATTACCCCTAGCAAACAAGGTCAAATCAGCGGCATTAGCGTTGTAAGCGGTATAACTGGCAACTCAAAAGCAACACTTGCAATCGATGCCCAAAACGCTTCTTTGAATGCAGGTTCAGTTAATGGCTTCGGTAAGGTGGAATTTTCTAATTTAGCTACCGATCACAGCGCATTACAACTTACTGGTGCAGCAAATACAAGTCATTTTGCAAATGTATCGGTTGATGATTTGGACAAATACAACGACGGCAAGAAATATAAATTGGTTTCTTCCAATAATAAATTCACGGTTGCCGATAGCGTCTTAAATCAAAATATAGCTGGCAATGATTTCCACATTTTATCTGGAACTGAATATGCGGTTAATGAGTTTGGTTATCATCAAAATGATGCCAAAACCGAACTTTATTTGAACTCCGAAAATGTTACCAAGCAAATCGAAAATAAACATTTCAGCGTTGCTTCTGATAGCGTAAAAGCGGTTATTGATATCGATAAAGCTGCCGACTATGCAGGTTTGAATATTACGGGGAACAGCAGCACAACTATTAACTATTCAGCTGGTGTTAATTTGGGCGTTATTGACGGTCGTGGCGGCGTGCTCAATGTTGGCACTGCGAAGAACCCTCTTGTTGAATCCACATTAAGAGAAGCAGAAAACATCAAGAATTTGAGTGCTTTGAATTTCTACTTGCCTGCTGACATCTACAACGGTCAAAGATTTTTGGAGCTGACTTCAAGCGAAAAAACCGATTTGACTAATACCGCTATCACTGCTTACTTATCTGGTGATAAGAAGATCAATGACGGTGATATTGTTCAATTGATTACCAAACGAGCACCAGGTGGTGAAATCGAAATCGGTAAAAATAACAAGGTTGCCAAAGTTCAACAAGGTATTACGCTCACCACGACTGGTCAAACGATTCAACTGTCTGAACAAAAAGATGCCTTGGAACTTGTATTTAGCAAGGAAAACAAACCTACTAATAACGACAATAACCAACAAGCTTCTGGCGGCAACAACGGTTCGGCTTCTACTGGTAACGGTTCAAGTTCAGTTCCTGCAACTAGCGCACCTGCAAATGTCGGTTCTGCTTCTGGTAACGGCAATAATCAGCAAGCTTCTACTGGCAGCAGTTCAAGCAGCACACCTGCAACTAGCGCACCTGCAAATAACGGCAACAAACCAGTAGCTAGCGGTAACCAACAAACTCAACAGCAACCTGTTCAAGCTCAACAGCAACAACCTGTTCAAGCTCAACAGCAACAACCTGTTCAAGCTCAACAGCAACCTGCACAAGCTCAACAGCAACCTGCACAAGCTCAACAGCAACAACCTGTTCAAGCTCAACAGCAACAACCTGTTCAAGCAGTTGCTCAACCTGCGCAAACCATTACGGCGGCAGAACAGAAATTTGATGCTTCTGTATTTGAGATTCTTTCATCAACTTCGGTGCAAGAAGGTGAAGATCAAGCCACTGAAACCAAGAAAATTCAAGGCAATCTCTTCCCACTTTCTGGCAAAAACCAAACCGTCAATATCGCGAAGAATGTTGATTATGAAGGCTTGAATATTCAAGGCAACAACACTGCTACGATTAACTTCCTCGACGGTTATAACCTTGGCGTTATTGATGGAGCACAAACTCTCAATATCGGCTTGGAAGATAAACCTACTGCGATGAATGCTCGGACGGCGAAAAATATCAAGAATGTTGCTAACTTGAATTTCTATTTGCCAAGCGATATTCAAAATAATGATGTTGCATTGAGCTTATCTTCAAGTGAAAAAACCGACTTGTCGAATGTAGGTGTTACGGCTTACATTTCAGGCGATAGCAATATCTCTGACCAAGATAGAGTGCATTTGATAAACAAACCGAACGGTGGGGAAATTAGCATTGGCGCGAATAAAACAGCAACGGTGCAACAAGGTATAACCCTTTCTTCAATCGGTCAGGAAATTGTGCTTGCGGATGATAAATTGAACTTGGATTTAGTATTCCATCAAGAAAATAATCCAAGCTCTAACGGTCGAGTTACAACTACGGTAAATGAAAAAACGAAATCTTTGGTGCAAGCGAAAATTGCCGCTCCTGCATTGATTAACCAAAGTTCGGAAAACTTGGCTGGTAGCTTGGATGACTTGTATTCATCAACACAAATGAACCGTAACTCGATTGGCGGTCAAGCATTTGCGAATGTCTCCGCTGCGGATCAAAAAATCACTACGGGCAGCCATATCGATATGAAAGGCGCGAATGTAAATGTCGGTTATGCACAAAACATTCAATCCGATGCTGGCACAACTTTGGCGGGAGTTTTTGCGGAATACAGCTATGCTGATTACGACACTTACCTCGACGACAGCACGCACGGTAACGGCGATGTGAAAGCTTACGGTGTAGGCGTGTTCGCAAATCATACATTTGACAGCGGTTTCTATGTTCAAGGCAGCGTGAAGGGCGGTAAGACGAAGACTAACTACTCTTCAAATGACTTCGTTCATTCTTTCGGAAATGGTGTTTCATACAAGACTGATTCCTCATACTTCGCTGGTTCAGTCGGTGCGGGACAAATCGTTGATTTAGGTCAAAATGATAATCTCGACATCTACGGTAAATATATGTACACCTATGTTGGCTCTGATGATGCGAAATTGTCATCTGGTGAAACTTACCACTTTGACAGCGTGAAGTCGAACCGTTTGCGTGCTGGTGTTCGTTATAACCACAACAGCAGTGAAAATGTGAAATTCTTTGCTGGCGCGGCTTATGAATACGAAATGAACGGTAAGGCAAATGCCGAATATCAAGGCTACCGCTTACCAACTCCATCAATAAAAGGCTCTACGGCGATTGGCGAAGTCGGTATCGCAGTGAAATCTGGCAAAACCCAGTTTGAAACTTCACTGCAAGGCTTTGGCGGAAAACGCAAAGGCGCAATGCTGAAATTCGGAGTTCGCTTCTAATAAAAAATCTAGGTCAAAAACCGAAGAAAAGCAGGTTGATGGTTGATAATAAATTTCTCCTGAAATCATCAATCTGCTGATAAAACAATTGTTTATTCAAACCCTCTTTCCCCCAGAAAATTGGGGGATTTTTTTTGAGAAAATTACGGAATAAATACACAGTGCAAGAAAAACGATAAACCGTTTTGCATGAAACATTGAAGGGCTTGTCTAAAAATTAGTAATTTTGACCTGCAAGCAAAAAATCTCTATCGCTAGATCCTTTGCTGTGCTTATGATGACGAGTAAAAAAATAGAACTAGTCTAAACTGAGATGCGAATTGAATTCAAAAAAGTTGCTTCGAGAAAATTCTTGTTCCTGAGTAAATATCCAATATGTGCGAGATAATCGTAGCGAAGAAGACTATCACCGTTACATAATGACACCATCAAATAAAACTGCTCGTTTGAAATATATCTTAAATTTACAAGAAGCTTGTGAGAAAAAAATAAATTCATTGCTTGCTCGAAATTAAATATAAAGAGACACCGATTAAAAACCGTGCGGATAAATAAAAGCTACTGAACTTTATAAAAAAACATGCATCGACATAAACAATAAAGTACATGAGGAAATTTATATGAAATACAATAAATAATTTGAGTGATAAGAAATTACCGTTCTTATTATTTTTCTTCAAAACCCTTGAATTTATCCAGCGCAATTCGTCCAATTTATACAACATTCGTCCAAAATAATATATAATTGGACGAATAAATCACAAATTGGACGAATCAGAATGAGAAATTTCGATTACCAACAACTGTTAAATAAGACTTGGGATACAGACATCGTTAATTTAATTGCCAAAATTCACGAATTTAAGAGTAGAGAAAGCGTATTTTTACAGCACCAGTCAGAAAAGTTAGAGCGATTAGTTGATATTGCCAAAATACAAAGCATTGAATCTTCAAATAAAATTGAAGGCATTATCACAACAAACCAGCGAATGAAACAACTTTTTCGCGACAAAACTACGCCCAAAAATCGCAACGAACAAGAAATTATTGGCTATCGCAATGTATTGAACACCATTCACGAGAATTATCCATATATTGCCTTGCGTCCGAGTTATATTTTGCAATTACATCGAGATATGTTGAGTAAAGCCAATATTTCATCAGCAGGACAATTCAAAAATGTGCAGAATTATATTAACGAAACACAAGCTAATGGAGAAACCATTACACGATTTATTCCATTATCACCATTTGAAACACCGCAAGCCATAGAAAATTTATGTTTTGCATATAATCAAGCCATTGCCAAAGAACAAATTGATGCTTTAATTTTAATTCCCACATTTATTATTGATTTTTTATGTATTCACCCATTTAATGACGGCAATGGAAGAATGAGTAGATTATTGTCGTTATTGCTTTTATATCAACAGGGTTACAACATTGGTAAATATATTAGTCTTGAAAAACAAATTGAAACAACCAAAGACCAATATTATGACGCGTTATATTCATCAGACAGAAACTGGCACGAAAATAAAAACAACCCAACACCATTTATTCGTTATTTATTACAAATTATTCTATCTTGCTACACAGAATTAGCCCAAAGAATGGATAGTGTAGAAATAAGTTCTGCTAAAAAATTAAATTCATATCAAATTGTACATCAATTTGTTTTAACAAAAATTGGCAAATTTACCACTGCCGACATATTAAACAACTGCCCCAATATAGGACGCTCATCAATTATTGTGGCGTTAAATAAATTAGTAGAAGAAAAAATTATTATTAAACAAGGCAATGGTAAGAATACTTTTTATATAAGAAATAACGATTTATAATCCAGTAAATACAACAATGCATATTTTTTCACCGTCTTTCTATATTGTTGAACAATCTCCTTTCGGCAAATTCTTCATATTTTGAACCTTTTTTTGCATAATTAGCTAGCGGATAAATTGCAATTCCACCGCGTGGTGTAAATATTCCTTCTACTTCTAAATATCGGGGATTTAATAGTTTTACTAAATCTTTCATAATTATATTTATACAATCTTCATGAAAATCACCGTGATTACGAAAACTAAATAAATAAAGCTTTAATGATTTACTTTCTACAATATATTCATCTGGAATATAACGGATATTTATGCATGCAAAATCAGGCTGCCCCGTTTTAGGACATAAAGAAGTAAATTCTGGACAATTAAGACTAATCATATAATCATTTTCTTTATGCTTATTAGGGAATTTTTCTAGCACTTCTGGCGAATAATCATAAAGATAATTTGTATCTTTATTTCCGAGTAATGAAATACCGTTTAATTCTGCATCTGTTCTAGTCATATTTTTATATCCTTTTGTCTTTATTTCGATACCGTTTATATCATATGTAAAAATTATTAGCATACGAACTCAACTTTTTATGTTAAATCGTGCTACTAATCCGCAGGATATGAATACACCGAATTGGAAATTGCATAAACTTTCGGGAAAATTACATATTCAGTACTTATGTAACGGTTAATGCTAATTGGCGATTGACTTTTACATTCAACGGAAAAGATACTGAAATAGTGAATTATCAGGACTATCATTAGGAGTTATAGATGCAAATGCACAACCCAGCTCACCAGGTGAGATTTTAAAAGAATGGATAGATGGAAATAGCATAACTGAAGTTGCTCAACGCTTGAATATTACTGGAAATATGCTATCGAGAATTTTAAACGGTAAAGCTAATATTAGTGCGGAGATGGCAATTAGATTGTCAATTTTGCTAGGTACAAGCAGTGAATTATGGCTAGGAATGCAAGAGCAATACGATTTATGGCAAGCAAAACAACGCAAGCACGACTTTGTCGTACCATTATCGCAACCGTTAAATAAGCAAGCTAAAAATGACTTGTAGGCTAATTAAATTCACCTAATTTATAAAATCGGATCAATAATTCCTACCTTCTCGAAACCTTTTTTGCGTAATAAGCAGCTATCGCAAAGTCCGCAAGGTTTATCATTGCTTTGATAACAACTCCAAGTAAATTGTAATGGAACTTGTAATTCGAGTGCTTTGCACACAATTTCACTTTTAGATAAATTAACTAGTGGTGTATGTATTTTAATATTTTCTCCCGTACCAGAATTTATTGCCATATTTATTTTGCTAATAAAATCTGCTGAGCAATCGGGGTAACCGCTACTATCTTCCGCAACAACACCGATAAAAATATCACTAGCATTTTCCTTTTGTGCAAGCGCTGCCGCAATGGAAAGAAAAACACCGTTACGGAAGGGCACATAAGTATTTGGCAATTCATCTTTATTCAAATTATTTTCACGGATACTCAAACTTTTATCGGTTAATGAATTTCCACCGATTGCAGCAATAAAATCAACATTTAATACCGCTTTATTTATAACTTCTAAATCATTACAAAGCAATTCAAAACAAGCTCTTTCTTTTTCCATTGTTCGTTGCTGATAATCAAAGTGCAGGGCAATGATTTCATAATCTTGTTGTCTTGCAATGTATGCACAAGTGGCAGAATCCATACCACCAGAGAGAATACAAACGGCTTTTTTCTTCATTGTTTTTCCTTAATTGAAGTTTTATCTATAATACGATGTTGCTTTTAGCAAAGCAATATTTTTTATCAATCAAATAGTGGTTCGCAAACCTCCCACTATAAAAAACTAGGAATTTTTATGTATTCATTCACACTTGAACAACGCCGCATTGCGCTTTGGCGTTTATCTTTATTTCATATTTTAATTATTGTTTCCAGTAATTATTTGGTGCAATTTCCATTCTCTATCGGTAATATTAAGGCGACTTGGGGAGCTTTATCCTTTCCCTTTATTTTTGTGGCTACCGATTTGACTGTTCGTATTTTTGGCAAAAGCCAAGCACGCAAAATTGTGCTTTTAAGTATGCTTCCAGGTTTATTATTATCCTATCTGGTTTCGGTATTATTCATCGATGGGCATTGGACGAATTGGCAAAATTTAACCGTCTTAAATATTTTTGTAATCCGCATTGTGATTGCGAGTTTGCTGGCATATTTATTCGGGCAATTGCTGGATATTTTTATTTTTGACCGCCTCAGACGCTTAAAAACTTGGTGGATTGCGCCTTCTGCTTCTTCGATTTTAGGCAGTTTAGCGGATACTCTGGTATTTTTTGCAATTGCATTTTTTCATAGTTCTGATGCTTTTATGGCGGAAAATTGGCTGCATATTGCCTGCACTGATTATGCTTTTAAGATAACCGTTAATTTATTATTCTTTTTACCGATTTATGGCGTTGTTTTGCGTTATGTATTGAAAAAACTAGTTACGGTTAATCAAGCTTCAACAAATTCGCTGTTAAATTAAAAATAATTGCACTGTTGCAATAAAAAAACCGCTCTGTTTTATACAAAGCGGTTTTTTATTTTTACACTCTACTGCGGTTTTTTACTTTTCACCGTATGCATAATTTCCCGAAAATGCGGTTCTAACTGACTAAAAAACGGATGTTTGCGGTTTTCTAACAAGACTTCTCCCAGTAATCTCAACCCGACAACAAAACGGACTGCGGTTTCTTGTTCAAAATCTTGCGGTTTTTCTTGGTAATGTGCCAGAATATCGCTGATTTTTTCCCGTGATGGCATATCAAAAATTAGTGCCTCTTCCTCTACTGCATTACCGTCTGCATCTAAAACTCGTTCAACCGTTACCCTATAATGATGCTGTTTCATTTTTACCCTCTTTATTCAAAATTATTTACCCATTGGCTTATCAAATGCCGAACCTGTATTATCTGCAAAATCCATTGCTTCGCCTGCAAATTCCCTTGTATTTTGCATATCTTTTCTCACCGCTTCTATTTTTGCTTCGGCATTTTTGAAGGCTGATGAACCCATAAATAAATACTCTGGCGGATTATCAAGGCGTGAGATTTCAAACATCACGGGAGCAAAAGTTGCAGGATTTCCTGGCTGTTTGCCGTTGTATTCTTTGAATTTTTCGACCGTGTTTTTGCGTAATTCATCGTAATCGGCAATTTCGCCTTCATCGGCTTTCAGACTTTCGCCTAAAAATTCGGTGCGAAAACCAGTCGGCATAACATTAACCGCTTTAATTCCGAATTGATTTAAGTCCAAATTCAAACCTTCGCTGAATGCGGAAATGGCAAATTTAGTCATGCAATATGGCGTGCTAGCACCGCTGGTGCGAAATCCACCTATCGAGCTTAAATTAAACACCCTTGCGACTATTTTTTCCGCACTCCCACCATCTTTTTTCGCCTGTGGTCGCATTATTTTTAATGCCGATTGAGTTAAGAAAAACGGAGCAAAAACATTAACTTCAAATTGCTCTCTTAAACTTTTTTCCGCAACCTCTTCGACAATTCCTAATAAACCATAACCTGCATTATTTACGAGATTATCTATTCTTCCAAATTTATTTTTAGTCGCTGCAATGAGTTTGTCAAAATTTTGTCTCATATCGCTATCAAATTTAAGCTCAAATGGCAAAAAATTATCAGTCTCGCGAGCAAATTTTTCCTCTATTTTTGCTAAATTTCTACTTGTTGCGATGACAAAATCGCCTTTCTCCAATGCATATTTTGCAAGCTCATAACCAAATCCACCCGTTGCAGCGGTAATTAACCATACTTGATTAGTCATATTTATCTCCTTAACAACTAAAACAACACAGTTCAAGTTAATAAAAAATAAAAAAACCGCCACATTTGGGCGGTTTTTTATTTATAAACGATGAATTCAAAGGATTATTTTTAATCTTTCTTTTCATCTTTTTTATCTTCTTTTTCAGCTTTCTCTTCTTCTTTTGCATCAGATGCTTTTTCTTCTGCTTTTCCTGCGATAACTTTATCCAGAGTAATTTCGAAGATGAGAGCTGCGCCTGGCATAATTCCCGCCGCTGGTTGTCCGTCTTCACCGTAAGCTAAATCAGATGGGATGTAAAACTCACATTTACCGCCTTCTTTCATTAACTGCAAGCCTTCGACCCAACCGTCAATCACACTTTCAAGCGGAAATTCAACGCCGTCTTCTGGGCTTTCATCAAATACGCGACCGTCAATCAACTGACCTTTGTAATGAACTTTTACTGTATCTGTCTTACTAGGTGATTTACCTTTACCTTCCGTAATCACTTTGTATTGCAAACCAGATTTAGTGGTTTTTACGCCATCTTTTTTAGCGTTTTCTTCGAGGAATTTTTTGCTTTCTTCTTTGGTTTTAGCCTTGGCTTCTTCAAATTGTTTTTTGAGATTAGATTGCAGATTTTCTGCGAATTTTTTCATTGTTTCGAGCATTTCTTCTTCGCTCATTGCCAGTTCTTTACCTTCATAAGCATCACGAAGTCCGAGTGCAAGAGCATCTAAATCCAAAACTTCTTCTTTTGAGCCAGCCTTAAATTGAGTGAAATTGCCACCCAAATCCGCACCGATTGCGTATGAAACTTTTTGCACTTCGCTAGTGAGTTTTGCGGTTGATTTTTCTTTGGTGGCTTTGTCGTCGGCAAAAACTGTTGAAATTGCAAGTGCTGCCGCAAGAGAAAAAACGAGTTTGGTAATTTTCATTGATTAACTTCTCCGTTGAAAAATTAAAAACAAAAGCCGCAGAAAAATCTACGGCGGATAAGTTGTGTGATTGTAGCACAAAATTCATTCACTGCAAATTTCCTCAATCTTTATGCTGCATATGTTCCAATTCAAAATAGACGAAGCAGCGAGCCAAAGACAGTATAAGAATACGGCGAGGCGAAGCTAACGAAGTATTATTTGAATTGGAGCGACTATATAATCCAGAAATCTTCACAATTTGGAAATAAAACAATGTTTGTTAATGCGGTTATAGAAAAAGATGAATTTGGTTATTTTGCCTATGTTCCGTCCTTGCAAGGTTGTGTATCACAAGGAAAAACATACGAAGAAGCCTTAAATAACATACAGGAAGCAACTGAACTTTACCTAGAAACATTAAAAGAAGAAGAGCTTACTCTCCTTCAATCAAAAAATTATGCAATAGTTCCTATCGAGGTAAGAGCATATGCCTGAATTGCCTAGATTAACTGCCAAAGAGGCGGAAAAATTGCTATTTCAACACGGTTTCGTATTAAATAGACAAAAAGGAAGCCATAAAATTTATTCAAAAGGGAATATCAGACAAGTTTTACCTCATCACAGCGGTGAAATTTTGCACCCAAAAATCGTAAAAGAACTTCTCGAAAATATTAAAAAATAACCACATTTATTTTTCGCCATTCAAATTCCCTTCCTTACTCGCCAAATACGCGAACATTCCCCGAAACACCAAATCGGATTCAATTTGATATTTACTATTTTTTTTACCGAAAAGGATTTGTCCGTCGCCGCCGAATGCAAATCTTTGGAAAGATTGATTGCTTTCTTCTTCGATTTCCATAATGATTTTTTCTATTCCGCCAGGCAGTGCATGATGAATTCCCGCCCCGATGCACGCTGCCGTATCCGTCCCCAAAATATTTGCCGTCCAACGCATTGGTTTTAATCTTTTGGTATTGGTAAGTAGGGTGTTTTCGCACAACCTTATGCCTGGCAAAATCACCCCTCCGAGATGTTTTCCGCTACTATCAACCGCATCTAATGTAATTGCCGTCCCACAACCTATAACGCAAAAGTTATCATTAGTTAAACTTCTTGCACCGAGCATCGCCAAATATCTATCCGTTCCGAGATGTTCAGGTTTTTTATATGCGACGGTTAATTTTGGATTATTTTGTTCTTTTTCAGCGGTAATGATATGGAGTTTTTTATTCCACAACTTTTGGCAAATATTGCTGATAAAAGTTTCAATATCGCTGGAATTGACATTAGATAACAAAATATTCTGCGGTTCAGGCAATAAATGCCATGATAAATAAAGCTTTTTACGCCAATCGATACGGTAAGAAACCGCCTCAATAAACGATGGCAATCTATGACCGTAAATCCACTTTATGCGAGAATTTCCTGCATCAATAAACAAATTCACAATTTATCTCACTGTTTGCTAAAATATTTTCAACTGTTTCGGTTAATTGAAGCATTCTTTACTAATCCGAACGCTGGTTAAAAATTCCACTCTTGCTCCATTTTTCAAGCAAATTCTACCCTTTTGGTCGATACCTAAATTGCGGTAAATTTTACCGTCGCCTTCAAGTTTTATCTCTTGATTGCGGAATAAATCGAATTTATCCCATAAATTATCCAGCGGTAAATACGGTGTTTTTTCCCAATAATTAAATAATGAAAACAATTCAGGAATTAAGCGTTCAAACAAGTCATTGGCAGAGAAAAACGCATCTCTTAAACCAATAAAATTACCATCTTCGGCAAAAAAATTCACACCGATACCTAAAATTATTTTACTTTTTTCCGCATTATCAGCTTTGCTACTTTGCAATAAAATTCCAGCACATTTTTTGCCACGGTAAAACAAATCGTTCGGCCATTTTATTTTTACCTCTTCGGTATTATTTTTTACACCGTTATTTAATAATTTCGCCACCGTTATTGCGATATATTGCGTAATCCCAGCGAGCAATTCCTGCCGTTGATTTATTTCAAGACCGACAGAAAAATAAAGCCCACCTTTGGGCGAAAACCAAGCCGCTCCTCTTTGACCGTAACCCGCGCTTTGACTGTCCGCACGGCAAATAACAGGCAAGGGAAAATTATCTTGTGCGGCGACAAAATTTTGCGTCGAATCTATGTTAGAAAAACGGTAGTAATGGTATTTCACGGTAGTAAAGCTATTTACAGTTATTTTTACGCTGGATCTTTGGCAATTTTGCTTATTTCTTCGTCTGCCGTTGAGTATTACCAGAACTTCTCACCGCCGCAGAACCATTAAGAGCTTGTTTATATTCCGCGATTTCTCTTCGCCAAGCGGGCAAATCCTGCTGACGCAGACGGTAAGAAGTCGGGAGTTTTACGGTCAATGGATCGCGTGCTTCACCGTTAATTCGCACCTCATAATGCAAATGTGCCCCCGTAGAAGCACCGCTATTTCCAAGATTTCCGACAATCGCCCCGCGTTTTATCCGCGCGCCCTTGCTAACTTTTATCGCCGACAAATGCGCATAACGAGTTTCATAACCACCGCGATGCGCAATAATCACGATCCGCCCGTAACCGCCCTGCCAGCCAGCATAAGTTACGACACCGTCAGCGGTCGCGTGAATTGGCGTGCCGTAAGCACCTTTCAAATCAACACCACGATGCGGACGCACCCGCCGAGTTATCGGATGCAAACGACGGGGATTAAACGGCGAACTAATCCGCACATAATTAAACGGTTTGCGATCAAAAACTGAATTCGGCGCATTGCCGTTTTCATCAAAGAACATATAACCTTGCGAAGTATGCTTGCCGTAATAAGTCCATTTGTTGGTTTTTACCGCCAAAATCTTGCTATTCACGGCACTACTTTTACCGTTTTTCACATAATCGGCATAAAGCAGAGTTACCGAAGAGTAGGGGGCTTCCAATTGACCGTAAAGCGGTTTTAATTTCTTAATCAGATTGTGATTAACACCGCGCGCAATTAAATCCTGCATCGCATTTTTGGTATTGCGCAAATGAATGGTTTTTTTGACGAATTTTCCCTCTGCCGCTTGCGTGCTCGTGCTGTTCGGCAGCGTCGAAAGCGAAGTCGTGCGAGGATAAGATGCGGTAGAGAAGGGATTATTTGCTGCGGTTTGTAATAAATTTGTCGGACTTTCAACGACAACAACATCCTCCTGTTTATCCTCTTCAAAGGATATATAAGAGAATATCTCTTTCTGCAACCATTTCTGGTTCATCAAACTGATATCAGTTTCGGGGTTGTAATCGTCGTAATACGGTGAATAAATCGAATAAAGAAAAATAACCGCCGAGAAAAAGGCAATCCAAGGCAAAATTCTTTTAATTATGCGATCTCTGTGGTGTCGGATAAGCATTTTTGTTTAATAAATAATGATATTGCTCTCTATTCTAACATAATATCAATACACATTCAACTACCAAGTGCGACAGTTTTGGCAATGACTTAACAGAGCAAGATGATAGTCAAAATTTAAGCCAAAATGCAAGGGATTTATCTTTTTACGATGAACAGGCTGATAAATCGTTTTCAGGCTGCCTGAATGAGCAATATACCGATAATGAGACCAAAAAAGAAACAGTTTCAGGTAGCCTGCAAGCAACTGATAATGCTAAAAAATTGCATCAAAATGAAACTAAATCGCACAACAATAATATTCCCAACAATAAATATGTGGATTATGCTGGCAATCTTGAAGATAATGTTAATAAAAAATGGCAAGTTTATTACGAGAATGAAATTGAAAAACAAGCATTAGTCAAGAGATTGGAAAATTTATATCCTAAATGGAATACGGATGATCCTGAAAATCCTGAATTGATTTATGAGCCGACAAAAGAAGATAGAGAAGAAATGAGACGAATTGAAAACAGATTGGCTCAAATAAAACAAGAGCGAGATAAATTAAATAAAGAATATGAAATTGCTAAATTTATGTGTGATGAGCACATAACTTGTGATTTTCTTGTTGATAAACATTTTATTGACAGAGAAAAATTAACAGAACTTGGCTATAAAGTTTATGAACAAAATAAATTAAATGGAGATTTTAATAAAAATTGGGTTAAATTACCTAATTACAAAACTATTTATCATCAATATACTCATAATGGAAAAGAAATTGATGTGAAATTTCCTTATAACAAATATGTTGATAAATATGGAATTCTTGAAGTAGTAACTAATCAAAAAGGAGAAATTGTTAGAAACAATACTAATGCTGGCACTTTTAATTACGGTTCGGTAAATAATTGGCGTGATCATATAAAATATGATGTTGATCCATATGTGGATTATGGCAACGGCGGTAATGATAAAACCACTCATGCAACCAGAAGAAAAGCTACTTGGATAAATTCTCCTAATAGCAGTTTTTCTGAAAATATTAAAGCAACATTTTCAACCATTGGTTCTTTTCTTGGTGGTGGCGATTTTCACCATTGGACGAAATCACAACAACAACAAAGAGAAAAATCAATCGAAATGTTTAACGAAGCTATCAAAAGAAAAACTGGAAAAAAATAAATGATTACTTTGTTTATAGTAGATGTTTGTATTTCTGCATTGATTGTCGGTTTATTCTATCTTGTATTTACTTTTCTTGGTAAGAAAATACAAGTTATTAGGGAATTAAGAACTTTTTTATGTGCGATGATTTTTGTTGTTATGCAAATTTTATTTATTAGTATATTTGTTGCATGGGTAGGTAATTAAATTGTATGAATGTTGATACACACACAGCAGGAATGTTTGCAAAAGTTTGCTCACGCTGAACAGAATAAAGAAAAAGACAATAGGCTGACTGAAAATCATCAGGCTGATAAATCGTTTTCAGGTAGCCTGAAAGATAATGCACGACAAGCGGCAGATGAGCAGGAACAACGCAAGGTTGATGAAGAACAACACCGTTTAGCACAAAAAGCGAATAAACAAGACAAGGGGCTGACTGAAAATTTATCGCAAGAAAATCATCAGAAAAATCAAGTTGATAGTAAAAAACCGCACACGGTTGAGCAGAAATCTGATATTATTGACGGCGTTTCAGGTGGTCTGAAATCA
>JAFUTP010000005.1 GCA_017484165.1 Cardiobacteriaceae bacterium
ATTTTACCATCTTTCGGCGAGTTTGTCAATAATTTTTTCATATAAATTTCCTGTTACAAATAAAAAATACGCTTTATCAATAAAGCAAGAGCGGTTATAAATAACATAAATTCCGCCTGTCAAGAAATTTTTTGCTTGTCGGGAAAAATGACGGTTACGACAAGATTTTTCGCTCCGCTCAAAATGACGGTGAAACAGCCGAATACTGCTGCCGTCATCCTGAGCGAAGCGAAGGATCTTCGATAGATTTTTCGCTTCGCTCAAAATGACGGTTACGGTGAGATTTTTCGCTTCGCTCAAAATGACGGTTGTGGTGAGAGATTTTTCGCTAACGGCTGACGGTAAAACCGCCAAACACTGCTGCCGTCATCCTGAGCGAAGCGAAGGAACTGTCGATAGATTTTTCGCTACGCTCAAAATGACGAAAGAGGCGGGAATTGGCGGTAAAAATAAAAAATCCGCCTTTTTTACACAGCGGATTTGTTTTGCGAAAGAATGCCGAAGACGGTATTTGTAAGTTCAAAGTCGGATCGCCCGTCGTGGCACGCGATAAAAAATCCGCCGAAATAAAACGGCGGATTTGTGTTGTGAATGAATAAATACCGAGAATGGCACTCGTAGGTGCAAATAAGGATCGCCTGTCGGTGCAACCGACCGCGGCACGCGACTAGGAGTTGAATAGTTCTTGCAGATCTTTGAAGATATCTTTTGCTCGTTGATTTTCTTTTTCGGTATCGATTTCGCGGCTGCCGTCGAGCCAGTCGATGCCGTCTGTTGGTAGTTCGAGTAGGAAGCGGCTTGCTTCGCATTGTTCAAATGCGCCAGCTTTTTTGCGTTTTTTTACTCTGGTGATGACGAGATTTTCCCGCGCCCGTGTGATGCCGACATAGAAAAGCCGTCGTTCTTCTTCAATGCCTTGTTCGTTTACGCTGCTATTTGAATGCGGTAGAAGTTGTTCTTCTGCGCCGATGATGAAAACTTGCGGAAATTCCAGACCTTTTGCGGCGTGCAGGCTCATTAAATGCACGGCGTTTTTGTTGCCTTCGTCGTTATCGAGGATATCGAGGAGCATTAGGTGCTGCATTAGTCCGTCGAGTGTGTTACGGCGTTCGTCTTGTTCTAGTTTTCGTATCCATACTTGCAATTGATTTATTCTTTCTTTACGGCGAGTAATTTGCGCTTCCGTGCTTATTTGTTCTACATATTCGATGTATTCGCAATCATTTATCACTCTTTGTAACACTTCGCTGGGGCGGAGATATTCTGTTTCGCGATTGAGATTTCTTGTCCAATTAGCGAACATTTCTAATGCTTTGAATTCTTGCCGACCGAGTTCTTCTTCCAAGCTCAAACTTTCCGTTGCGGTGATTAGTGATGAATTGCGGCGGCGGGCGAATTCTCCTAATTTTTCCAAAGTTGTGATACCGATGCCGCGTTTTGGGGTATTGCAGACGCGTAAAAATGCGCTGTCGTCTTCGGGATTATTGGCAAGGCGTAAGTAGGAGATTAAGTCGCGGATTTCGCTATGTTCGAAAAATCCCGTGCCGCCGCTGATGGTGTAAGGAATATTGCGTTCGCGCAGGGCTTGTTCGACGGGGCGGGATTGATAATTGCTGCGATAGAGAACGGCAAAATCTTCGGGATTGGCGCGTTTTAATTGCAATTGCCAGCTAATTTCGCCAACGATTAGGGCAGCTTCGTCATCTTCTGTGCTTGCTACTTGAATACGGATATTTTCGCCGCCTGTTTTATCTGACCAGAGTGTTTTTTCGAAAATATGTTGATTGTGGCTGATTAAGCAGTTGGCAGCGTGCAGGATTTTCTGGGTGGAGCGGTAATTTTGTTCGAGTTTGATGGTTTTGAGATTGGGAAAATTCTCTACGAGCCGTTTAATGTTTTCCGTATTTGCGCCGCGCCAAGCGTAAATTGACTGGTCATCGTCGCCGACTGCGGTAAGCATTCCCTTGTCGCCGACTAAAAATTGGGTTAATTCATATTGGCAATCGTTGGTATCTTGATATTCATCGACGAGGGTGTAGCGGATTTTGTTCTGCCAGAAATTACGGATATTTTCTTTTTCCCGTAACAGCTTTTAGGGCAGCAAAATTAAATCGTCGAAATCAACCGCGTTATAAGCAAGAAGTCGCTTGACATATTCCTTATAGATTTTGGTAATCAGGGCATCATCTTCGTTTTTAGCAAATTCCAGCGCGGTTTCGGGGCTGATGCCTGCATTTTTGTAATTAGAAATACGGTTGGAAATAGCGTTCAAATAGCTGTTGTCGTCAGATTTTGTGATATCGCGCAGGAGATTTCTACCGTCTTTTTGGTCGAAAATGGAAAAACCGCGCCGCAGACCGAGTAAATGAGCCTCGTGGTGCAAAATATCCAAACCGAGACGGTGAAAGGTGCAAACTCGAAGACCGTAAGAAGCGCGCCCCAAAATCTCGCGGACGCGTTCTTTCATTTCACCAGCGGCTTTATTGGTGAAGGTGAGTGCGGTTATTTCCTTGGCTTGGTAGCCGTGATTTTTGATGAGATGCGCGATTTTTTGCGTGATGACACCAGTTTTGCCAGAGCCAGCACCTGCGATAACGAGTAGAGGACCATCTAAATATTGCACCGCTTGCAATTGTTCGGGATTGAGCTGCATTTTTATCCGTAAATGATTTGAAAGGGTGGGGATTTTATTTTTCTGGTGAGGGAGAATTAAAGGTTTTTTGATTTTGATATTGGAACTTTTATGACGATGATGCTAGAAGAAAAAATTGCACAACCGCAAAATTACGCGATATAGTCGTTCCAATTCAAAATAGATGAGCCAGCGAGGCAAAGACAGTATAAGAATACGGCGAGGCAAAGCTAACGAAGTATTATTTTTTTTTGAAGTGAGGCGACTATAAATTATTCAATTCAAAAGGACAACGAATAGCAACACTATCCGAAGAAGGTAAATTTTTAAGAGCGCATCTAAAAATTCGTCATTTTGAGCCGTAGGCAAAAAATCTTTAAGCAGCTTCTTCGGCGTTCAGGATGACGAGGGGGAAGGTAAAAATACCCCTAAATTTAGATGTGCCCTATATAAAACATCTGTTATTTAGGAGATAAAACATGCAGCAGAAGGATTGGTTAGAGCTTTCTTTAATTGCCAACGGTGATGATGAGGCTTTGTTATTTGAAACCGCTTTGGAACTAGCGGGGGCAATTGCGACAACCGCTACTAGCGCAAGTGAAGAGGAAATTTTCGAGCCCGAAATCGGCACAACGCCACTGTGGAAAAAATCAAAAATTACGGGCTTGTTTGCGCTTGATGCGGATAAAACGCAAGTTTTGGAAAACTTAAAAACTGTCTTGGCTGAGGAATATGCCCACGCAATTACAGAAAATTTGCTTGCTGATTGCGATTGGATTCGCGCTTGGCTGGATTATTTTCAACCGATTTCTTTTGCAGCTGGCAATCTTTGGGTTGCAGCCAGAGAGCACGATTTGAGCGGTAAAGCTGATGAAAATGCGGCAATTTTGCGCCTTGATCCTGGTCTTGCTTTTGGCACGGGGACGCACCCCTCAACTGCATTGTGTTTGGAATATCTAGCAGGGAATAATTTAAGCGGTAAAACGGTTTTTGATTATGGTTCTGGTAGTGGAATTTTGGGAATTGCTTGCGCATTACTCGGCGCGAAAAAGGTGTATCAAACCGATATCGATCCGCAGGCAATTCAAGCATCTTGTGAAAATGCCGAAAAAAATAATGTGGCAGACAAAATTACCGTAACCGCTAAACCTGAAACGGTCGGAGAAGTGGATTTGCTGGTAGCAAATATTTTGCTTGAACCGCTTTGCGCGCTCAAAAGCGAGTTTGAAAAGCATGCTTGTGAGTTTATATTTGCAGGGATTTTAGAGCGGCAAGAAGAGGTAATTCGTCGCAATTATCCGAATTATCAAATTGCAAGAGTTGCAGAAAAAGACGGTTGGATTTGCCTGCGTTTGATTAAGGCGTAATTTTTATATAAAGAGATGAATTTTTTTCGTATAACGGTGTAATTTATTTCGAATTTGGTATTTAAAAATTCGTCATTTTGAGCCGTAGGTGAAAAATCTCTATCGGCAGATCCTTCGCTGTGCTTAAGATGACGATGGTAAAAATAGAATTAACCATAAATTTAGATGTGCTCTGAAATAATTTGATATTGCGCTTTATCGTTAATTTGCACTTTTCTACCGTTTGATAATTCAAGTATTGCAAAACATTGTCCGTTATTCCTTGTAAATTTTATTTCATCTATTTTTACACTTGACGGACAATATTCATATTCAAAAGCAAAATCTCCTAAATCGCTCAAAGTATAAATTGGAATATCAGGATTTTTCCTTTTAATTTCAGCTACTCCACCGATTGCATAAGTGCTGGAAGAGGTCAAAATGATAGCCGTTGGACGACGATTTCTTCTTTTGAAATGCGGTTCTAAAAATCTTTTGTAGTCATATTTCTGCCTTAAATGATAGCCAGTGTTTAATAAAATAGTTTGACGGTTGTTAAGATAAAAAATATGGCTGGGAATTTTGCTGGGAGCGGAATAAATATCCAGTTGCAAGAACGGTAAAATTATGCAAATACAGGATAGAAAAATATTTATAAGAGATAAACGAAAATAACGGCATAGTGCAAAAAATATCGCGAAAATAAAGAATACCGCAGCAGAATTTGGCGGTTGATAATTTGGTTCGAAATAAACATTCCAAGAACTGACTACAAATAGCGGTTTTAAGTAAAAATCAAGTGAGAAAATAGCAAAATTAGCAAGAATAGGAAAAATTAACGCTAAAAATAAAATCAAAATTAAAAAACCAAGGAGCGGAATGACAATGAAATTAACAAAAAAAGAAAAAATTGCAATGCCGCCAAAACTTGCCCAAATTATCGGATAAAGTATCAAGGTTAAAGAAGCTTGAATGAATATCCATTGCATAAGAGGGGAGAAGTTTTTACAGTAGGGGGAAGATAAAATTAAAGCGGCAGTTGCTAAAAAAGATAGCCATGCCCCGATAGAAAATAAAGCTTCTGGAAAACACCAAAGAACTAAAATTACCGCTATAAAGAGGGGAAAAATTCCTGTTAAAGAGCGGGAAAAAAGCCAGGAAATCAACAGGCAGGAAAACATTATCCAAGAACGCACAACAGGGGTATGCGCTCCCGTTAAAAAAACAAAAAATAAACCCGCAATAACTGCCGTTAAAATTGCTGCCGTGCGCGGTTCAATGCGATAAATGAACGGTGAATAAGCCCAAATACGCAAGGTGAGAAAATAAAAAAATCCCGTAAATAAAGCCAAATGCAAGCCAGAAACTGCAAGCAGATGATTTGTGCCCGTGCGAGTGAGAATTTCGCGGTCATAGACCGAAAGTTTTGAGGTATCACCCAACAGTAAGCCGCGAACCCAACGGGCATCTTCTTTGAATATTTTGTCGATTTTTTGCCCTAAAAAATTGCGCCAAAATAGTAAAAAAGATGGTCTAACAGTGGTTTTATTTTCGCTAAAATTTTGGGGAAGAGTGGCAAAATAAGCAAAATCTCCTGCTCGCAAATCTAAATCTGCCCTAAAAATATCTCCGAGTTGTAAAGAATGCTCTATTATTTCTTCTCTACTGCGATAATCGCTGGCAATAATTTTTGCTGACGATGTAATTTTACAAATAGAAGAGTTATGATTTTCGATTAAACTTAATTCAAATTTCTCTCCGAATGGTAGTGATTCTCTTGGAAAATCTGTAATTTTCCAAATGCCAGAGCAGTGAAAATTTTCATCAGGTGGTGGAAAAATAACAGCAGCACGGTAGAAGGAAAAAATAAAGACAGTGGTAAAAATAAATAAATTCCGCCAAAGACGATTTTTGATAAAAATAAGCATCAAACAGTATGAAATAATCAATGCGACAAGAGAAGAATTTTTTGAAAACAGTGGAAAATGAAAACGCAGAAAAATCGCAGAAATTGTGAGTAAAAAAAGCACAAAAAACCGCAAAGGGGGCAGAAAATTTGCGGGAATTTTGAGAAAATAGAAATAATTTTTAAGCATCAGATTTGATGAATAATAAAATATTCGTCATCGCTAAAAATAAGACGATAAACATAGTTATAACAACGCCATTCCATTGCCAATATTTATAAGTCGCACCGCAAATCCATGCGCCAATAAATCCTCCGCCGTAATATGATAAGTAGTAAAGTCCCGTTGCCAAAGAACGACCTTGTTTAATATTGATGGCAATATGACTCATTGTCGCCGATTGCGCAACGAATATTCCAGAGCACATTAAAGCTAAACCGAAAATAATTATCCATAAATAAGGTATAAGAGTTAAGAAAATTCCCAAAGATGAAAAAGAAAGTGAAATAATCATCGTCTTAACTACACCTAAACGACGCAGTGCGGTTGCGGTTAATGGAGTAATTAACATTCCGATTAAATAAACCGCAAAAATATTGGCTAAATGCGCGGTATTTAAGTTATACGGTGCGCCAGAAAGCCTTAAATTGATAAAAGAAAAGCAGCTAATTAAGCAAAATAAAATGCAAAAACCCAAAGCACAAGATGAAATTACCGATTTATTAGTCAAATGCGAGCGTAAAATGCTAAAAGAGTGTAAAAAATTACTATTAGGAGTGAAGCGGCGAGATTTCGGAAGAACAAAAAATACCCAAATGGCACAAACTAAATTTATCCCAGCCAAAATTTGCATTGCAATTTGCCAGGAAAAATATTCGCTGAAATAACCAAGCAAAAATCGCCCTGCAAAGCCGCCAAAAACCGAACTTGCAACATAAAGCGACATCAATTTGGCTAAATTTTGTCCCTTAAATTCTTCGGCGATGTAAGCAATCAAACAAACCGTCATCGCAGGAACAAATAATCCCACCGCAAAACGCAAGAGGGTAAAAATAAAAATCGTCGGAGCAAAAGAAGAAAAATATATCGGAATTGAAATTAACAATACCGAGTAGCGAATAAAAGAAGCCCTTCCATAAGCATCAGAAAGCATACCGATAAAAGGTGAAAGTAATCCCATTGCCAAAATACTTCCACCTGCCGCTAATCCAATTTCAATTTCAGTTGCCGAATAATATTGGTAAAGTAAAGGCAAAATAGATTGCACAGAATGAACTTGTAAAAAAGCCATTATTCCAATCAAACTAATTGTAAAAGCCATAATTGGAGTTAAATGACGAAATGGCGCAGTCATAATTGCTTCCTTAAATGAATTTTTAGCAGTTTATTTATGCTGAATTATTTAGATTATGGGCTATTTTTTACCGAAAAAATCTCTATATCATACAAATTTTATGCCGAAGGATATAAAAATAAAACGGCAAAGATGGAGAAATTTTGCAATCGGAATTAAAGCAAATGTTACTAAATTTGCAATGAAAAATGCATTAAGAATGTAATAAAAATGCAAGAAAAACTAATAGTAGATAAGTGAAATTTAGTAATAAAACGAATTGATGAGATAAAAAAAATCCCTAGAACACTAGGGATTTTTTCGACTGACACTTGAAAAAATTACTTCACGAGAAGGTCTTTTTCACTGCCACCAGCTTCTATAAAATCAGAGAACCATTTTGGTTGGCGACCTTGTCCTGACCAAGTTTCACCAGTTTGCGGGTGCATAAATTTTGCTGGAAGAGGTTGTCTTTGTCTCTTATTTTTAATGATATTTCCGCCAGTAAGTAATGCAACTTGACGAGCAGTTTCTCTTTGAATTTCATTAGCGCGTTGGCTGCGAATTTGTTCCAACTTGTTAATAAGAGCAACGAAGTCTTCATTATTCAGCTTGCTAATTTCATCAAATAATTGTTGAATTTCCATAATTAAAGTTCCTGTGTGTTTGTTAAAAGGAGCGCGCAATATAAAACAGTATTTTTTATTTTGCAAGTTTTTTATCAAAAAAATCCATTTTTCGGCAAAAAAATCTATCAAAGAGAGCTGCTTTTTAGAGTAAAAAATTAAATGAAAATTGCCTAAAAATAGGCATTAGAGCTAGATTTTTCGAGCAGATTTAAGTAGCGTTTTTATTTCCAAAAATAGCCTTGAAAAATATCCAAAATAAAGTAAAAAAATGCAAAAATATTGCAAAATAATCTTGCAAATTAAATAAAAAATTGCCTTTTTTTAGCGCAAACAGTATCTTTTTTCATCTATTGAAAGATAAGAAAAAAAAATATTTTTTTCACGATTGTGAAAACATCCGAAAAATGAAGTATAAAAACCGCGGTTTTTTATCCGTAAAAAACCAGCTGTTTTTTTTTTTTTTTTGTTTTATCTAAATTTAAGGAGAAAATTATGACTGCGCCAGCTATTTTCGTGTTGGTCTTTCTCGTGCTTGCGATTTACACGGGATTTGCGAGTATAAGAATCGTCAAACAGGGCTATGAATACACAGTTTTGCGCTTGGGAAGATTTAACCGCGTGTTATCACCTGGATTTCATATTTTGGTGCCTTTTTATGAAAGTGTCGGGCATAAAGTAAATATGAAAGAACAAGTGTTAGATGTGCCGAAACAAGAAGTTATTTCCAAAGATAATGCGATGATTACGATTGACGGTATCGTTTATTATCAAATTGTCGATAGTGCTAAATCGGTTTATGCGGTTGATGATTTGGTTTATGCAATTCAAAATTTGGCGATGACCAATCTGCGGACGGTTACTGGTTCGATGACTTTTGATGACTTGAATTTGCGCCGCGATAGTATAAATGCGGATTTATTAAGAGTGATTGATTTGGCAACTGATCCTTGGGGAGTAAAAGTTACAAGAGTGGAAATTAAAGAATTATTACCGCCAAAAGATTTAGTTGAAGCAATGATGCGGCAGAAAAAAGCAGAACAAATCAAGAGGGCACAAATTTTAGAAGCAGAGGGTGAAAGACAATCGGAAATTTTGCGGGCAGAGGGTAATAAACAAGCGTTAGTTTTAGCCGCAGAAGGACGCAAAGAGAGTGCTTTTTTAGATGCACAAGCCCGAGAAAGAATGGCAGAGGCAGAAGCAAAAGCAACCGAAATGGTCTCCGATGCAATTGAAAAAGGTGATGTGCAAGCGGTTAATTATTTCATCGCGCAAAAGTATGTTGAAGCACTTGCAAAATTCGCTACAAGTAATAATCAGAAGACATTTTTTATGCCGATGGAAAGCAGCAATTTGCTCGGTTCATTAGCGGGAATTGCAGAATTATTTAATAAAGACGGTAAATCGAATACCATAATTAACAAATTGCGAGGTGAATGATGTTAGAGCCCTTATTTTGGAATTGGCTAATTTTGTTCGGAATTTGCCTGATTATGGAGCTTTTTACGGGGAGTTTTTTCTTTGTATTTCAAGCGGTTGCCGCCTTGATTGTCGTAGGTTTAAGCTTCTTCTGTTCAGGTCTGGTTCAAGTTTTTTTATTTGCAGTTTTATCCTTGATTGCTATCGCAATTTGGTGGAAATTTTGGACGGAACAGGGCAGAAAAAAAACATCATCAGATGTGGCAGATAAGCTTAATAACCGTGCTGAAAATTTAATCGGCAAAAAAATAGTTTTGCGTGAGAAAATAGAAAACGGTTACGGTAAAGAGCAAATTGACGATAGTTTATGGACTTTGCACGATAAAGAGGGTAAAAATATTGCCGCGGGAGTGCTAGTGCAAATTATCGGTGTTAAAAGTATGGAATTAGAAATTGCTATTTGTGAATAAATTATTGTGTTTTAAGCCGAGTTATTTTCTCGGCTTATTTTTTGTGTTTTTTGCAAGTTTTGCGCAAGCGGAAATAAATTGGCAGAAAATAAATGGTGGTAAGAGTGCAAATTTTGAGCACAATCAGGTAAGTTATTATGTTTTTTCTCCCGATAAAAATGCCCAAATTCGTCTCTTTTGGAAAAACGCGCAAGGGGATAATTATTTTACATTTAGGGCGGTAAATAATCAGATTAAGAGTGAAAAAAAACAAGCGGTGATGCTCACAAATGCCGCAATTTATGATACCGAATTTCGTCCCGCAGGTCTTTGGATTGAAGACGGAAAAGAGTTAAAAGAGGTAAATAAAAATCGAGGAAAGGGTAATTTTCATATCAAACCAGCGGCGGTTGTTTATTTTCAAAATAATCAGGCGACAATTATTCCGTTAGGAGATTATGAAAAGCTCCGAATTAAGCCTGATTATGCTTTTCAAGCCGCTCCGATGTTGCTTATTGACGGTAAAATAAATTCGCGTTTTCAAGCGAAGATTTATTCACCGTATAGCCGCAATGCTATATGCACGGATAAGGCAAACCAGCTCTATTTTATCATCAGCGATGAAACTAAAACCGAACAAAAAGATTTGCCGAATTTTTATAATTTTGCTCGCGCTTTGCAGGAAATAAATTGCCAGCAGGCGGTTTATTTGGACGGCTCAATTTCGCATATGTATAGTGAAAACTTTGGAGGAATATTTCATTGGAAAAATTTTGCAGGAATTATTGCGGTTATTGCTGAATAAAGTGTTTAATGAAAATAATGCAAAATAATGCAGCGAAGGAACTGCTGATAGAGATTTTCCCCTCCCTCTACGGCTCAAAATGACGAATTTTTAGATACGCCCTAATGAAAATAATGTAAGGAGAAAAAAATGCAAGAAGAATTAAAAGAAGAAAAATCACCATATTTTGCTGCTCTCGATTTAGGTTCGAATAGCTTTCATTTGATAGTCGTAAAAGCATCAGAAGGGGGCGGTTTTGTTGAATTAGATAAATTAAAGTCAATGGTGCGGTTGGGAGAGGGTATCGGTGCAGATAAAAGACTAGGGGGAGTAGCTGTTGTTAGAGCCTTGGATGCACTTTCTGAAATGAAAGAGAGGTTAAAAAATGTGCCAACAGAGCAATTTCGCGCAGTAGGGACTAATACGATGCGCATTGCTGCTAATGGTGCAGAATTTCTCTCTGCTGCCGAAGCCGCTTTGGGACGGGAAATCGAAATTATCGGCGGTATCGAAGAAGCTCGGCTGATTTATCGCGGTATATCAAGCACGCAAAACTTCAAAGGGAGAAATTTAGTTATTGATATCGGTGGCGGTTCGACCGAAATTATCATCGGAGAGGGGCAAAAACCATTACTTCTGCGTTCCATCAAAATGGGATGCGCAAACATGACTTCAAGTTTTTTTTCCAAGGGTAAAATTACGAAAAATTCCATCAAAGAGGCCGTAAATTTTGTCGGTCAAAATGTTGAACCGTATATAAAAATAATTCGCGAATATAAATGGCAAAATGCAATTACTAGTTCAGGGACGGCAAAAAGCGTTGAAAAGGTTTTGGCTAGTAAATTATTTAATCCCGATAAAAATCAAACTGGTATCACCAAAGTCGGACTACAAAAGCTTTTAGACGAATTGGAAAGCATCGGAATTTATGAAAAATTACCCGAAAAATTAGGTATTGATGAAGCCCGTGCCTTCGGTTTTTGTGGCGGTGTTTGTATTCTTTACGGGTTATTTGAACAGCTAGGGATTAAGCAGGCAGAAGTCAGTCAAGCGGCTTTAAGAGAAGGCGTTTTATTCGAATTGATGGAAAAAGAAAGCGGAATAACTAATGATGAGGCTGAAATCACCGTTGCTGCAATGCAACAACGCTTTGATATCGATATAAAACAAGCCGAAAATGTCGAAAATCTGGCGAATTATTTGGCTTTATTTATGACCGAAAAAACGCCCAAGAGGTTTGCGCGGCTACTTAAATTTTCCTGCGCTTTACACGAAATCGGATTGGCAGTGTCGAGAAGTAAACAGCAAAATCATGGGAGCTATTTGATTGAAAATTCAGATATGCCAGGTTTTTCGCAGCAAATGCAAAAAATGATGAGCGTGTTGATTAAAGGACAGCGTAAAAAATTGCCGCAAAAGCAATTTAAGGATATTCAACCGCAATATCGTGCGTTTTTATGGCAAAGTTTGCTGGTGTTACGGCTATCCGTACTGCTTAATCGTGCGCGTGTTGATATAAACAAAAGCGATTATCCAAAGCTAAAATTTGATGCAAATACGGTTACGGTTAAATTTAGAAAAAATTATTTACAAGATAATCCACTAACACTAGCCGACTTTAACGAAGAAATGAAATATTGGGCTGACAGTGGAATTTTTAATTTGAAATATGAATAAATTTTGATGAATAAATAAAGTATTGTTTGGTTTGTAAATAAAAGCGGAAGAAAATCTTCCGCTTTTATTTTTTACCTCTTACTCCTTTCTTGCATAAACACAAAAATGGTTGTCAGGTATTTCATATATTTTTGGGTATGGAATGGAGATAAATTGCTCTTTGTAAAGAAGTTCTCCATCACCAAATTCAGAAAA
>JAFUTP010000059.1 GCA_017484165.1 Cardiobacteriaceae bacterium
AGGCGAATTCCTGGCAAAAGTGCGGAATTGCTAGAAATGTCATACAAATGCTCGTATTTTTCTAGTATGTTGTCTAACAATTGCTGCAAATCGTTCGGTGAAGTAAATTTCACAGCATTTAGATCAAAGCGCAAAACGGGAAATTTTTTCCACTCTTGTTCTAATTTTTCGATTTCTAAACCTTCGAAAAGCTCCTTTTTGCCTTGAAAATATGCCTCCAAAGTTGTAACAAGAAGCGATTTTCCGAACCGCCGCGGACGGGATAAAAAGAACGCGGTATCGCTATGCGTCATTTTGTAAATAAGCGCGGTTTTATCGACATAAACGGCATTTTCTTCGCGCAAAGTCGGAAAATGAGAAACGGCAGTGAGAATTTTGCGTGGGGTCATAGGTTTTCACTTTGTTTATTTATTGAAAAAATTCTGTCATAAATTTTTCGCACGGTTTTAGCCGTGTTTTTCCAATCGTTGAAGGAGCTTTGTTCGTCCTGATTGTTCAGTGCGCGCAGATGGCAGGCGCGGCGCAGTGTGCGGTAAGCATCGCGTAAATTCATTGCTTCAAGCGAACTCAATATTCCGACTGCTTCGAGTGCTGCGAGTTGGCGGATATTGTCTGTAT
Source organism: Cardiobacteriaceae bacterium (assembly GCA_017484165.1). Classification (GTDB taxonomy): domain Bacteria; phylum Pseudomonadota; class Gammaproteobacteria; order Cardiobacteriales; family Cardiobacteriaceae; genus RGIG9182. Next base: position 619 of record JAFUTP010000059.1, read on the forward strand.
TACGAATAAGCACTTCTTCCTGATGACTGTATTGCAGAAGCAAGTATTGCACGATGAATTCGATATCTACTAATCCGCCGCGAGATTTTTTCAAATGGAAAAATTGCGCGGGAATGGGGTTTTGTTTGTGCATTTTTTCGCGCATATTGATTACATCTTCTTTGAGATTTGCCTGTGGCGGAGTTTGCAGAATTTCGCGCAGGAGTTTTTCGAATTTTGCGCAGAGTTCAGAGTCACCAGCGAGCGCACGAGCACGGGTTATGGCTTGTTTTTCCCAAGTCCAGGCACGGTTTTTGAGATATTCCGATAAATTTTCGATTGAGCTTGCGGGCATTCCTGATTGTCCGCCTGGACGCAGGCGGGTATCGCTCTGGTAAAGAATTCCGCTGGTTGAAGGTGCGGATAAATAGGAAGTAATTCTTTGCACGAGGCGGGTGAAGTAAATTTGATTGGCGATGGATTTTTCACCGTCGGTAGAGCCTGCGGAACGGGAGTCATCGTAGATAAAAACTAAATCTAAATCGGAGGCGTAAGAGAGTTCCCAGCCGCCGAGTTTGCCGTAAGCAAGCACCGCAAATTGTGCGAGATTGCCGTTGCTGTCGCGAGGACTGCCGTATTTTTGGTTCAAGATATTGCGGGCTTTGTCGGTGATGGTTTTGATGATGATTTCTGCTACTTCCGTGAGTTTGTCGCTTGCCACCATCAAATTGATACGGTTATGAATTTCTGCCCAAGCGATTTTGAAAATTTGTGCATGTTTGAAATCCCGTAGAGCGGTAAGCCATTCTTCTTCATCGAGATTTTCCAGCCTTGCCGCGAGTTCATATTGCAATTTATCTTTACTGCTAATGCGGTTACGGTCGGACAAAATATCGTCGATGACTAGCGGATGTTCGCAAATAAAGTCCATCAGCCAAGATGAGTTTTCTGCAACTGAAAGTAGGCGTTGTAAAAGTTCGGGATCGCCAGAAAGTATTTCGATATAAACGCTACGGCTGGCAACTTGGCTAATTAAATTGAGCACTGATTGCAGACTTTTTACCGAATTGTGTTGTCGTGCTGAATTTTCGAGCAATAGCGGTAAGAGTTTTTCGATGCGGTTGATGGTTGAATTCGGGAGTTTTTGCCAATTGATATTTTTTGAAAATTGTGCAATTGCCGCGCTAATGTCCGCTGCTTTACTTGGTTCTTCGCGCAGACGGATAAGCAAGTCGCAAAGCAGATTTTCATCGGGATCTTGCCAAGATATTCCTTTGAAAATTGCGGCGTTATCGGTGTTTTCATCATTGGCTTTTGCGCTGGGGAAAATTCTGCGGAAAGTGTCGTGAATTTGGTCGCGAGCGGATTTGACGCTATGTTGCAAGCTTTCCGCACTACTAAAACCACAGGCAAGTGCGAGGCGTTTCCAAGCATGTTCCGTATCGGGAAGTTGATGAGTTTGCTGGCAACGGTCGAATTGCAAAGCGTTTTCGACTTCTCGTAGCAATAAATAAGCTGCCCGTAAATCTTCCGTGCTGCCGTGTTCCCAGAGATTTAATTCGTCGATTTCCAGAAGGCTAGTTAAAAAAGAAGTTTTCTGAATTTTGGGATATTGCCCGCCATAAACCAATTGCACCGCCTGCACGGAAAATTCTGCCTCACGAATTCCACCGCGCCCCAGCTTGATATGTTCTTCGATACCGCGTTCGTGGATTTGGCGGTTGATTTGCTCTTTCATTTCGGCGATGGAATTGATGGCGGCGTAGTCGAGATAACGGCGATACACAAAGGGGCGCAAGTTATTGAGAAGTTCTTCCGCACCAGAGATGTCGCCTGCAATCGGTCGCGCTTTCATCATCGCGTAGCGTTCCCAATCGCGACCGTGGATTTGATAATAATTTTCGCAAGCATCGAAGGAAAGCGCGAGCGGTCCAGTTTGCCCGAAGGGACGCAGGCGCATATCAACTCGATAAACAATTCCGTGTTCGCCGTGATGGTCAAGGGTATAAATCAATTTTTGCGCGAGTTTGCGGAAAAAAACTTCATTCACAAGCGACTTTTGACCGTCTTTCGCCGCCGTTTCACCGTTATTGCGGTAAGCAAAAATTAAATCGATATCGGAAGAAAAATTCAGCTCCCGACCGCCGAGTTTGCCCATTGCCAGCACCGCAAGCGTAAAAGGACGACCTTGCTCATCAAGCGGTGTGCCGTGTTTTTGAGTAAGAAAGCGAAATTGCACGGACAAGGCAATATCAACTAACTCATCCGCCAAATTAGATAAAGCGATTAAAAAATCCGTCTGCGGCAATTTTTGCACCACTACCGCATAAATCAGACGGCAATCGAATTCCTGTTTTTTAATGCGCAAATCACGCATCAAATCGAGTTCGCTTTCGCTTTCGCGGATAAAACTCAAATCGCGGGCAAAATCGAAATCAAGCCAATGTGGTGGATTTTCATTGTCGGAGGCGAGTAGGGCAGCGATGTGCGAATAACGGTGAAGCAGACCTGCGGCATATTCGCTAGCTTGCACCAATTGCAAAATATCGGGAGATTGTGCCCAGACGGTGTCGGGCGCATTTTTATTCCAATAATCAAGACGGTCGGCAAGAGAAAACATTTGTGAATTTTCCAGTTGTTTTTTATGGGGCGTATCTACGAAATTCGTCATTTTGAGCCGTAGGCGAAAAATCTCTATCGATAGATCCTTCGCTGCGCTAAGGATGACTAGGGTAAAAATAGAACTAACCTAAATTTAGAAGCGCACTCTGATTTTTGGATATGCCCTATGGATAAAAAAAGCGGTAATCAAAACCGCTTAATAATTCATTTAAGATTATTTTTTATCTTCTTGATTTTCTTCTTGCGGACTGTCGGAATTATCTATTTCATTTTCCGCTTCAATTTTTACGACATTTGTATGTTCTAATAAATTGAATTTACCGTCTTTGAATTCAAAGACAAAAGAACCAGATTTGTCTAATTCTTCAATTTCCGCTTGCACGAAAAATAGCCGAGAGGTCGGTTCATATGCAAATTCATTATTTATCCAACCTTGTTCGCTCATCAAGCCCGTGAGACTTAAACCGTCATAAGCTTTTCCCGTTGCTACATCAAGCACGGTAAAGGACACACAACCTGTGCCGCAGCCGTATGAAACTACCATAAATTGTCCTGCAAAATTGATGTTTTTAGGAGATTCTTTGGCAGTTTTTAGAGCTTCCCGCAGGCGAGTGCGATAGTTGTGTTTTTTATCCGCAATATCGACAGCAATTTTGCCTTTATAAGCGGTAACGGTGTAATTATTTTTATCGATGGATGGAAATCTTTCTGATAAAGATGGTAAGTTTTTCTCGATTTTTAATTCAGCGGCATTTGCGCCAAGAGTGAAGAAAAATACCGCAAATAGGGTGAAAATTTTTAATTTTATTTTGTTGAATTTCATTTTGGTCTCCTTGTTTGTTTATATATTAACTACTGGGCATATCTAAAAAATCGTCATTTTGAGCCGTAGACGAAAAATCTCTATCGACAGATCCTTCGCTGCGCTCAGGATGACGAGGGTAGAAAATAGAACTAACCCTAAATTTAGAGCGCCCTATTCAAAAAACCGCTACCGAAAAAGTCAGTTCGCCGTTTTGATTGATGATTTTCTTTTCTATCAGCCAATCGCGGGCTTCTAAACCGTCGCCTTTGAGCCAAGCATAGACGCTTCCCTCGCGGTAGCTGTATTTCCAAGCGGTCATATCAGCGAGCATATTTTCCCGCCCCACATCGGCAAGTTCTTCGGCAAGCAGAATTTGTAGCCAATTTACCGCGCATTCTTCCATTACCGTGCCGCCTGCTTCGGTATGCAAATTGCGGCGGCGGTTCTCATCCATACAAATCCAGTGCGCGGTTTCGTGTAAGGCGGAATGCACGGGCGTATCAGGGCGGACAAAAAGCGTGTCGGTTATTAATCCTGCTTCTGGTTCGCCCCAGTAAGTGCCTGGAATATCCGCGCCGTCGGCGACAAATTCGGTTTTTAAGCCGAATTTCAAAAGTAAATCGCAGAGATTTTGGCAATTGATTTCGGATAAAAGCTGCACTTTTGGCGCAGTTTGATTGTTTTCGTTATTCATAATTCTTAAACTTAAAGAAAAAACTCCGTTAAAGCGGAGTTTTTATATTTTTTATAGATAGAAGCTAATTAAACAGGTGCTCCAAGCTTGACGACTAAAACATCGCATTCAACTTTCGGCAGAATGTCATCAGCGGTTGCACCAAGCAGCGCGGAAAGTCCCGTGCGAGTATGCCGCCCGATGACAATTAAATTCGGCTTGATTTCTGCGGCATATTCCAAAATTCCTCGACGAGTAGAAAGTGCGGTATCGATATGCACATCTTGCGCGGTGAGATTGTGTTTTTCGAGCACTTCTTTCATTCGGCTTTGCGCTTTGCTGTGCAGTTCGTCTTCATTACCGAGCGGCACAATCGGGACAATTTCATAACCGCCAGCGAGCACGGCTTCTTCCACAATATGCACGACGCTTAATCTTGAATGCTCTGCCAACATATATTTGGCTTTTTTTACTACGGTATCGCAATCTTCGCGCAAGTCGGTAACTAAAAGGATATGCTTGTAATGAGCCACTTGATTCTCCAATTTTTTCGAAAAACATTTGACAAATAATAAAAATAAACTGTAATTTATTTTTTAAGCATTATTTGCCGCTAAATTAGATTTGATTACTTGCCTCGGAGATGATTTTTATTATTTTGAATATTGCTAGTTTGTTTATTGTGAGTTTGAGTATTTAGTTGTTGATTTAATATCTTTTTTTGGCTAGCAAGAGTGCTTTTTTGTTTGCTGGGGGGGTGAGTATTTTTTGTTGCAGTTTTTCTTGCTTCGCTTTGCCAAGAAGATTTAAGAGTGGTATTTTTTTTAGGCGATGGTGTAGGTTTTACGATAACTTTTATTTTATCTTTTTCCTCCGTATGATTATTCGCTAATTGATTAGTTGGCGATGTTTTATGAATTAACTTTATCGGATTAGTAGCATTCATATGTTGCAGATTGACGATGCAGAAATCGGTAATTTGATAAAAGCGCAATGCTTGCTCATAATCATTAGTCAGAAGCGTTATCCGTAAAGACCTGCCAGAGCGATATTTTCCAGCACGGAATTTTCTGGTTTTGACTTTGATGGAGAGTTCAAAAGGCTTTTTGAGATGATTTTCTTGATAAGCTTGCAGGAATTTTTTATGGGAAAAATGCGGGATAAAAACTGAAATATCTTGCCAAGAAATTGTTTTTGCTTTAATTCCAATTCCGCGCCGATAGGTTATTCCTGCAACATTAAAACTAATAAAGTTGTTAATTCTTCTTTTATTTTTATAGTTATGCAAAAGTGAAACTAATAAAACAAATAGAAAGAGTGCAATAAATACAAAACTATTTTTAATAAAAGAGAATTTTTCGGTAAAGGTAAGTGGAAGGCAGAGAATAAGTAAAGAAAGAACCGCAACAGTGTAATCTTGATGTAAAACTTCTTGTAAAGCTAGAAAAGTAGATTTTTCTTCAAAAAAAACGAATTCCTTTTTGATTTTGGCTTCGTTTTTTTTCCTTGGTTGACGGTTATTTTTTTGGAGACCGTGTTGTTTGTTGGACATTTTGATTTTTCCTATGTAGTTTTGGAGATTATAAGGAAAAACCCGTTTAATCAGGAAAATTCAGTTTCACGGTTAATCGTTATTTTTATTACCAAGAATGCTAATTTTTCTCCCAAATTATCCGCTTGTTGCAAATTCTAAATAAAATCTTTTATCATTTGCACTATCTTTTAACTTACTAATCAAAAAAATATGCTTATTTTTCTAGGGACTATTCTTGCGGCTACTGCTTGTTTTTATTGGTATTGCGCCTCGAAGCATCAACGGCTTTTTGCTGAACCTTTTTCCGCTGCAACGGCAAATTTAATTGCTTGGAATGCGGCGATTATCGGTTTATTTTGTTCTTACCTTGCTCGTGCGGGTTACGGAGTTTTGTTTTACTTTGCGGCAATTATTTTCTTTGCGGGATTTATTCCCCTCTTGCCGCTTATTTTTTCACTCTGTCGCTTATTTTTTACCCGTCTTACTAGTCTTTTTTCTCGCCTTTCTAGTTCAAAATATGGCTATTTGCAGCAATTTTCTCGGTATTGCAAAGCCTGTTTTGATTTTCTTGATTCTGGCAAGCCTAGTCATTCATATTTATCCAAAACTCTGGCGGCGATTATTCTGGGAATTCCGCTCTGTGCGCTCTTTTGCGCTTTATTTTGTATCGCTTTTGGTGCGGAGATAGAGCGAGTTTCTGCATGGCTCTTTTGCTTTATTTATCCCTCGCTGGTTGCCTGCGTTTATTTTTTCCGAAATGGCAGACAGGCTTGGCTTAGGCTGGGAATTTCCTGCTTAATTTTGTATCTCATTGATTTTATTTTTGTGTAATTTCAACGCTGTTCGTTGTTCTAAATAAATTACAACTATTTCTAGGTTATATTTAATGAAAATCTCCACCGAAACTCTAAAAAATCAGCTTAATCTCCACACTTGGACGGGGATTGTTTGCGGTTTGTTTTTATTTATATGTTTTGTTGCGGGCAGTTTGACGATGTTTTCTGCCGATATTTCTCGTTGGGCATCACGACCAGTTGCGGGGCAAACTAAAAATTCCAGTGAGGATTTGGATTTAGCCTTCAATTTGGCACTTGAAAATTATTCCGAACAAGCACAGGGTTCTTTTTCGGTAAATTTGACTGCTGCACCGATAACTATTGGTGGTCGCGGTAATGCAACTAATTTGATTTTGAATGAGAACCGTGAGCTCGTCAAATTAAACAGTCCGCAAAATTCCAATGTCGGACGCTTTATCGACCGCGTTCACCGCACGGCAAGCATTCCGAATTTGCCAGAACCAAGCGAAGAGGGCGGATTTTTCTCAAAAATTTACGGCTCGTTTTATTTCTTTATGTCGGGCGGACACGGCGGTGGATTTGGTCTCAAAGTGATGGGCTTGATTTGTATTGCTTATTTCGTTGCCTTGCTTTCGGGTTTGATTTTGCTTTTGCCGACTTTGAAAGATTCGCTTTTTGCTTTGCGCACCGATAAAAGTCGCCGTCGCGCTTGGCTCGATACTCATAATTTATTGGGATTTTCTTCTCTACCTTTCCATATCATCATTGCGGGAACGACGGTTGCTTTTGCCTTTTTGGGAACGGTTAATTCGCAGATTGAAAAATATCTTCCCGAAGCGATGATTGCCGCAACGGCGCAAGGCGGACACGGAATGCACGGCGGCGGACACGGTGGAGCTCAAAATCAGCAGCGTGCTAATGCTCAAACTGGCGGTCAAGGCGGAATGCAGGGCAGTCGTGGTAACGGTCAAGCGGGGGCACAAGGCGGAATGCAACACGGCGGACAGGCGAGCGGTAAAACTAGCGGTAAAGAGCAAATTGACGGTCAAACCAAACATCAGCACAATCATAATTCCCCGATGCAGCAAGTTAAGGTTTTGTTTCGTGATGATGCTGATGCGGCGCAAAAAAATCTCACAGAAGAGCAAATTGAAGAAATGCTCGCGGGAATTGCTGCGGATAGTGCGGAATTAGAACGAGAGTTTTTAGAGCCAGAAATTGAGCTAGAAGTCGGAATTGCGGTTGAAGTTGATGAAAACGGCGAAATCCAAGTGCATTTGCCCGAAGAATTCTTACTTTTGCAAGCAAATGATGAGAATGAAAAAAACGGCGAAATGTCGGAAGAAAGCCGTAAATATCTCGAAAGATTAGCCGAAGATGCGCTAAAAAATAAGCCTGAATTGAATGTAAGAGGCGATGAAAAAATCGCTGAAAAGAATAATAATCAAGCCGTTGAACGGCAGGAACAGCAAGGAGAAAACTCCGCAAAAAAGGGCGGTAGAGCAGGGCAGAGACGGAATAATTCCTCGTCGGCTGGAATAATTCTCCCTAGCCAAGCAATCGCAAAAATCAACAATACTTACCGCGATTTCAAAATAAATACGGTTATCTATTCCAGAATAAACACGGCAAGCGGTTTTGTTATGGCTCGCGGTGAATATCAAGGACAATCGGCTTTTGTGCGCTTAAATCCGACAACGGGCGAAATTATCGGCACTAGTTTTAATAATCCCGCTGCGGCAGAATTCGTTTCTGCCTTGATGAAACTGCATTTTGGCAATTACGGTGGATATTTTCTGCGCTGGGTTTATTTCCTGTTAGGGCTCGGTGGCGCGGCACTTTTTTATACGGGAAACTTGCTCTGGCTAGAAAAACGACCTGGCAAACACGGCAAAAACCGTCGCGATGTGCGTTTTATGGCTGCCCTGACCACGGGAGTTGCTTGCGGTTGTTTAGCAGGTCTCATCGCGGTAATTCCAATGGCAAGAATTTTTAGTGCTTATGAAATATCGGTTGGCGACAAATTCCAGTGGATTTATTACGGATTTTTGCTCGCATTTGTAATCTGGGCGCAAATCCAAGGAGCGGCAAAATCAGTTGTCTGGCAACTCAAAATTTTGGCACTGCTTGCCGCTTCAATCCCCGTTTTGGAAATTGCAGGCTTGTTCGTTCCGAAATTATTTTTCCGTGCTGATTTGTCTTCATTTGTGCTTGATTGCACGGCAGTTGTGTTCGCGCTTCTCTTTTATTTTGCCGCGAATAAAACTCGGGAAAAAACTAAAAATGCCGCTCCGAATAGCATTTGGCGTAGTGAAGTTGTCGTAAAAGATAATGCAAAAGTCAGCATTTCTCCGACAGTTGCAAATAAAGAAGCGAATAACGGTGAATAGTTAAAGGGCTTGTCTAAAAAATCGTCATTTTGAGCCGTGGGCGAAAAATCTCTATCGGCAGATCCTTCGTTGTGCTCAGGATGACGAGGGTAAAAGAAAAAATTAACCATAAATTTATATACGCCCTAAAATCAATCCTGTTTTATCAAATAAGCAGTCTTTAACTGCTTATTTTTTTATTTGATAATTAAAAAGGAAAGACCAAATGAAAAAACTTTTTTGCACTCTTGCGCTTATTTTTATGCTCAATTCTCCCGCGCAAGCAGATGTAATTACACCGTATATCGGAATTTTCGGTACAACCAGTTATGCGAAAAGTCCTGGAATATTGTTCACTCCAATTCTTGCGGCTACCGCGCTTCCGCTTTATCAAGATTATGTTGCCAAAGCACAAGTGAATCGTGTTTATCTTGAAATGAGTGTTGCAAAAGTGATTATTGATGCTGCACTCCCTGATGGTAAAAAAATCACTCTTGATGCTGAAAATAAAGATGGTTATGAAAGTCTTGGATTAGTTACAGAAAACGGCGAACCTAGAAATCCTCTTATCTCTAAATATGAACTCAAAGGATTTGAAAATAATGAGGAAGGAAAGATTGTTGCAACTTTTGGTAGCAGAAGTGATAGGAGGTTGCATGATAGCAAAATCCATCTGGAACGCAAAAAAGACGGTGTTTGGATTTGCAGCATAGAAAGAAAAAATCCCCGCTTCAAACGAAGATTTTATCCAGTCGGTTGCGTTTTGGAGAGATAAAAAAATAAAGGCAAGAGTTTTTACCCTCTTGCCGCTTGTTTTATATAGTTGTTTCACTTCAAAATAACACTTCGTTAGCTTCTCCTTGCCGTATTGGTAATAATGTCTTTGGCTTGATGCTTCGTTGATTTTGAATTGGAACAACTATATTTCCATAATTAAATAAAACTATATTTACAATAAAAGACAATTTTTTCACTCTTCTTACTATTTTTTTCGCAGTTTTTTAGCTTTTTTACTATTGCCAACCGAGATTAAATATTCCTCCGATTGCTTTTAATTATTGTCCA
>JAFUTP010000006.1 GCA_017484165.1 Cardiobacteriaceae bacterium
AATCTTTATCGGCAGATCCTTCACTTCGTTCAGGATGACGACAGCAGTGTTTGGCTGTTTCACCGTCATTTTGAGCCGTAGGCGAAAAATCTCTATCGTCATATCCTTCACTTAGTTCAGGATGACGAATAGCAAAAAAGGATTATTAGAAATTAGCTTTGGCTAAAACCGTTAATATCAAAATATCTTTAATCTACGAATATTCAATATCTAATTTCTTGGAGAAACAATGCAAATAAATGACCTAACAGTAGTAATTTTGGCAGCAGGAAAAGGCACAAGAATGCGCTCAAAATCTACCAAAGTATTGCAGAAAATTGCGGCAAAACCGATGATTTTTCACTTACTCGAAACAATCAAAAATATCCCAGAAATATCGCGCAGCGCGGTAATTTACGGCTTCGGCGGCGATGAAGTAACAGCCGAAATCAGCGCAAATTTCCCCGAAACCCTACTCATCGAACAAAAAGAACAACTCGGCACCGCAAATGCCGTAAAAAGCGCATTAGAAATTATCCCCGACAACGGTGCTACTCTTGTCTTACTCGGCGATACACCGCTACTACAAAAACACACAATCACAGAAATATTGCAAGCAGCTGAAACACAAGATTTAGTATTACTTTCAGCAATTTTGGATAATCCAAAAGGTTACGGAAGAATTATCAGAGAGAATAATTTTGTAACTCGTATAGTAGAAGAAAAAGATGCAAACAGTGAAGAAAAATTAGTCAAAGAGATAAATACAGGTGTAATGCTAATTGACAATCAGGCACTGAAAAAAAATCTCATCAAAATAAATAATAAAAACGCACAACAGGAATATTATCTAACCGATATTATCTCGCTAATCAAAGAATACGGCGGCAATATTGCGGCAGTTGTCGCACAAAATACCGACGAAGTCCTAGGAATAAATGACAGAATTCAACTCGCCCAAGCTGAAAAAATCTACCAAAATCGCCTCAAAGAAGAACTAATGCGGCAAGGCGTTACTCTCATCGACCCCGAACGAACTTACATCACAGGCGAAATCCAAGCAGGAATTGATGTCATCATCGAACCAAATTGCACTTTCAAAGGCAAAGTTACGCTGGGAGACGGAGTTTTCATCAGCTCCAACACGGTGATAGAAAACGCAGAAATCGGCGAAAACACAAAAATTGAAGCAATGAGCGTCATAGAAAACGCGACCATCGGCAAAAATTGCCAAATCGGACCGTTCGCACGCATTCGTCCGCAAAGCACAATTTCCGACCAAGCAAAAATCGGTAATTTCGTCGAAGTTAAGGCATCTGTCATCGGATATGCTAGCAAAGTAAATCATTTGTCTTACATCGGCGACAGCCATATCGGCGCAGAAGTCAATATCGGCGCAGGCACAATCACCTGCAATTACGACGGCGCAAATAAACATCGCACGACAATCGGCGACCGCGTTTTCATCGGTTCAAATTCTGCTCTCGTCGCACCAGTTGCAATCGCAGACGGCGCAACCATCGGCGCAGGCTCGGTAATCACGAAAAATGTATCAGCAGAAATCCTCGCCTTCACCCGCCCGCCACTTAAAGAAGTCAAAAATTGGCAAAGACCGAAGAAGAATAAATAAGTGGTATATCTACGAAATTCGTCATTTTGAGCCGCAGGCGAAAAATATCTATCAACAGATCCTTCGCTGCGTTCAAGATGACGAGGTAAAAATAGGACTACCCTAAATTTAGATATGCCTTAAACTCTTTTCTATTTTTTATTTAACTATTTGATATAAAAAATAACCGTCTTACTGCAAATTTTTATAACTATTAAGGATAAATATGAGCGAATTATTTACTCCAATTCCCACGAAATGGATTGAAGGAATAAAAATCAAAGGGAATGTTATCAACGAAACCATATCCGCACCGCTTGCAACTTATGAAACACCACTATGGAATTCAGTGCGACGCGGCGCAAAAGCAACCGCTGCCGAAGAAAACGCTATTTCCGTATTCGTTGAAAAAGCCACAATGAGCCGTTCGGTAATATTGCGAACTCGGAATACTGAAAGTGCCATAAACACCGCAAAAGAGATAAAAACACAATTTCAAGATTTAGCACAAATAGTCCGAACCACGGGACGATTTGTCCAGCTCGAAGAAATTCACACAGAAGTTGTCGGTAACTTGTTATTCATCCGTTTTAGCTTTTTTACAGGCGACGCATCAGGACATAACACCGCAACCAAAGCTGCCGACCGCCTCATTCAAGAAATATTAGAAAAATTTCCCACTTGCGAATACGGCTCGATTTCAGGAAATTTCTGCACCGATAAAAAAGCATCCGCCGTCAATGGCATCTTGGGACGCGGTCGGCGCACAGTCGCGGAAGTTACGCTCTCAGCAGCAGTTTTACAAAAAATCCTACGCAGCGATGCCGAAAAAATCTGCCAATTAAATCTCGAAAAAAATCTCATCGGCGGCATCATCGCGGGCTCAATCCGCTCTGCCAACGCACATTTCGCCAATATGCTGCTCGCCTTCTATCTCGCAACAGGTCAAGATGCCGCCAATATCGTCGAAGGCTCACAGGGAATTGTGCATTGCGAAAATCGTGCTGGCAGCTTGTATTTTTCTTGCAGTCTGCCGAATTTAATCGTCGGTGCAGTCGGTAACGGCAAAGGTGGAAATCTTCCCGTCGTCGAAGAAGCACTAACAAAACTCGGCTGCCGTGAAGAACGCGCACTTGGCGAAAACGGCAACCGCATCGCGGCAATCGCTGCTGCCATCGTGCTTTGCGGCGAATTATCATTACTCGCCGCACAAACCAATCCTGGCGAACTTATGCGCTCCCACATCGCAATAGAAAGATCTCATCGATAGCACCGACGGGCAATCCTTATTTACACCTACCCGCGGTGCGCGAGGGCAAATCCTACTTTGCACCTACAAATACCGTTTGCGGTATTTATTCACAAAACCAATCCGATGTTTTCTTTCGGCGGATTTTTTGTCGCGTGCCGCGAGACGGGCGTTCCTGATTTTCTTCGATTTAATTTCAATCAGCTGCATCGTTTCTCGTAAACCCGCCCTCTTCCGTCAT
>JAFUTP010000060.1 GCA_017484165.1 Cardiobacteriaceae bacterium
ACAAGCAATTTTGGATTTAGATGAGAATGCGTTAGAGCTGTATTTTCAAGAAGGTTTATCAACTTTTGATAAAAAGACCGAAGAACTGATTTTAGAAGCGGTTAGACGGAAGGATAAAACCAAAGCTTTGCAATTGTTGAAGGGAGAAAACAGTACTTCTTATACAAATGTTGGAAATAGTTATAAACAAGAGTTAATATATGAAGATGCTCCGTATCATTCAGCATACGGAAGCGGAAATAAATCACCGAAACCAACTAACGGTAAAGAGGTGCTAAATAATTCTGTTCCAGTGAAAAATACCTCTAAACAGAGGGTAGGAGTTGATAAAACTACAGGAGAATATGTGGTATTTAATCGAACTGATAAAGGAACATATCACGGTCATATTAGAAATTGGAAAGGAAATAACAGCGAGGCATTGACACAGGAAATGAAAAATGCGTTGGAAAAAGCTGGAATAATAAATAAGAAGGATAAAATATTGAAATAACATAATGAGGAATAAATATGACGGATGAAAAACTTATATATAAAGAGTTAGAAGAATATTCTGAAAGAGAGTGTTTAATTATTATCAAGAGTGGTGATAAAAATCAAATAGAGGATATGATTTACTCTATTGGTTTATATTCGGATAATATGAAATTTGTTGAAGATATAATTGAAAAAACTATGTTTTTATTTGATGGTCATCTTCTTATAAGCTCTATAAATACGCTTGCGCATTTAGCACGGCGGTTTGATGGATTTGATTTGAATAAATGGTTAAATGTGTTAAATCAAATTCCTGACATCCAAGCTAAAAAGCAGTATATGGGAATAATTGAAGACTTGATTTATACTTATGAATTGCGTAATAGGGTGAGAATTTCTAGCAAAATAGTGTTAAAAACTAAAAAGAAGGGTAGAGTTTTTCGGATTTATTTCAATAAATATGAATGTCCCAAAAGAAGAATAGAAATAGAAATGAATAAATATGACTATTCTCTTTATTCTTATAAGGCAAGAAAACGAATGAAAAAAATAAAATTAAGAGAGGAATATTATGATATGTCAGATTTGGAACAGTTATTAAAATGGTGTAAGGAGGATTTTAATATAAATAAGGAGGATTGGGAATTATGCAATTAACTTGCATAAATAAATATAAAAATATTTGACATTTACCTAAAAGATTTGCGATAACTATTTATTTTTTCTGCTGCATAAAGGAGCAAAGATATTGCAAGTTTGCTTCTGGAATTGAAAGATGTTTTTTATTTTGAAAATAATTATTGACGGTAGATAGAAGATTATTTTTCTGTGCGGATTTTAGTTTATTGATTGCTAAAATGGCTCGCCAAAGCTTAATGATGTTATTTTTATCGCCTGATGGTGTTTTATAATTTGGCAAAGAGTGGTGATTTGTTACCGCATTTTGGATTAAAGAGTTGTAAATTTTTTCTCGTTCGGGATTTTCTTCATCAGCCATTGGACGGTAATTTTTCACTTCTGCCAAAGCGGCAATCCAAGAGAAAAAGAAAGCAATTTCTTCCGCACAATCCTTGTAGCTCAAATTTTTATCATCATCTGCAATTTGTATTTCATAAGCACTGTAATAAAAACATTCGTTGAGCGAAAAAGCATTATCCAAAGAAATTATTTTGACAATATCTTCACGGAGATTGCAAACTGTCTCTTTTTCGCAAGTAGAGAGATTTTTGATGAAATCGGGAAATCTTTCGATTGGCGGGAGATTTTGCACTTGTTCGAAGTTAGCTATTATCTTTCGCAAGTTATATTTATTCTCATCAATCGGCGGATTTTCGTATAAAGATGATTTATCAATTTCCGAGCTTAATAAAAACAGTGCAAGAATTCTTTCCAGATTATTTTTAATGTTCTGATTTTGCTTAAATTCATCGGTTTTGTTTTTAACTAGCATTGCAGGAACAATTCCAGCAGCAGCAAAATAGTTTTCATCTTTTAAGTTATTGAGATTGTTTAAGTTATTTTCTCTTTTTTCTTTATCGTTTTTAACCGTTTTATTTTTAAGTTCTTTTAGTTTATTAGTGCGTTGTTCTTCTAATTTATAAGCCAAGAGTTCAATTTCATTATCATCAACGAGATCGCCGTATGTTTCAATGCGAGATTTGGTGGAAGGGTGAGTGTTATTGTCTTGATAATTCAAAAATAAATGATGTGTCATATTATTTGGCATCATAAAACGAGTGTAATTTAATTGCTGTAAGGCTAGTGATTTTTTTAAGGCAGAGGTGAAAGATTTATTATTACGAGTGTATTCAATTGATTTAGCATCAGCCATTTTTTCCCGTTCGATTGAAAATTTATTTTGCAATTTTTTTCCGTAAAAAATCAACACGCTAGAAGTCATTGCGAGTAATTTTTTAAGCACAAGAAAAAACCAAAATGCACGCATTAGAAGGAATATTTGAACTCTATTTATGACATCTTCTTCCAGTTCTTGACTGCTGGTATATCGCCGATTAGCGTCATCATCGGGAAATAATTCGATATCTAAATAGCTTTTGGCAGCGAAAAAACCTTTGAGCATTGCGGATAAATGGCTATACAAAAAGCAATCGCCATTGACGATATGACCGACTTCGTGGGCGATTACCGCTTGTTGTTCATCGCGGTCTAAATATTCGATTAAACCGCGGCTGACAACTAATGCCATACTATGTTTTTTTCCGCTCAACACAAAGGCGTTGATGGAATTATCATCAGGCATAAACAGAGTTTTAGGTTCTTTAATATTCGCTGCAACTGATATTTCAGCTACTACATTGCTGATTTTTTTGATTTCAGCATCATTAAATTCATTAGTGAAATACTCACCGTCTGATAATTTATATTCAGACAGTGGTATTGCACCAATTGCTACCGCTAAATCAGTAGCATAGAGCTTTTTTTGTTGCCAAAGAGTGTAAAAATAATTAAATAAGACTATAAAACTACAAATTAAAGCGGAAATAATCGCATAAAAATTAGCAATAGCGGCTGATTTGCTGATTAGCACAGAAACAAGAAAGGTAATAACATAATAAACCGCGGAACTTAATATAACTCCCAAGTAAAAAGAAAAGGCTAATTTACGGGAATTATTTCTCGCTATGCGGTGTCTTTCTTCAAAGAGTGTTTTTTCAGACATATTTTCCGCTCTGCTCTAATTTTATACATTAAAACTTGACTTAAAACTCGACTTTAACCGCTTCTTTTTTCTCTTCAAGATTGTCAATTTCTAGCCATTTAATTACTTTGAAATTAAAAAATCCGCTAATTAAATTATTGGGAAAAACTTGGGCTAAATTATTGAAATCCGTTACCGCAAAGTTATAACTTGCACGGATTGTGGCAAGTTCATTTTCGAGATTAGAAAGCTCTTGTTGTAAATTAAGCATTTGAGTGTCGGCTTTAAGTTCAGGATAGTTTTCAATTTGCAGATTAAAACCGCCGAGAGCTGAAGAAAATCCCTGTTCCGCTGTAAGCAGTTGGGGCAGCAGGGCGGAAATTGCCGTTTTGTCGTCCATCATTGATTTAAGCATTGTTTGGGCTGAATTTCGCGCCTCGGTTACACGGATAAAGGTGTCGTTTTCGTGCTCCATATATTTTTTGGCGGTTGCGACTAAATTGGGAATTAGGTCATATCTTTTATTCAAAACGACTGCGATATCCGCCAGATTGTTTTGCACATTATTTTGCGCGCGAATGAGCGAGTTATAAATCCGAATAATTTGAAAAATAATAAAAAGCAAAATTGCCAAAATAACGGTAACGGTGATGAGCATTTTTATCTCCTAGTGTAAAAAAAATGACGA
Organism: Cardiobacteriaceae bacterium; assembly: GCA_017484165.1. Lineage (GTDB taxonomy): Bacteria > Pseudomonadota > Gammaproteobacteria > Cardiobacteriales > Cardiobacteriaceae > RGIG9182. The sequence goes on from JAFUTP010000060.1 coordinate 3,825, forward strand.
CAGAATGTAAAAAAAATCAAACAAGGATTAGGATAATCGCAATTCCTAAACATAAGCGGTAAATTGCATGTGGTAGCATTCCGATTAAATCTAAAAAACGGATAAAGAGTGCAATACAGAAATAAGCGGAAACTAATGAGACAATATAAGCTATAAAAACATTAAAGAGTGGAAATTGTTCGGGATTTTTTAGTAATTTTAATAAGCCGTATAGACCAGCGGCTGCGGAAATTGGTATTGATAATAAAAAAGAAAATTTTGCCGCTGATTTACGGTCATAACCGAGTGCAAGTCCTGCGGTAATAGTTATTCCTGAACGCGAAGTTCCAGGGATTAAAGCCAAAGCTTGTGCAAAGCCGTAAATAATTGCATCACGGTAAGAAGTTTGTTTGAGAGCCCGAATTTTTTTGCCCAAACGGTCAGATAAATAAAGCAAAACAGCATAAAAAATTGTCGTGAAGGCTATAACTTTTGGCGAATGAGTTAAAACATCAACATAGTCTTTAACGAGATAACCGATGATTAAAGCGGGAAGAGTGGCAATAATCAGTTGATTAGCAAGACGAGCATTGGCACGGTCAAAATTTTCACAGGAAAATTGGTCAAAAAACGCAAGACATAAATCTTTAATTTCACGGCGGAAATAAATAATCACTGCGGTTAATGTTCCAAGTCCCGTAAAAGCATCAAAAGCCGCTCCTGCATCTTCCCAGCCGAAAAATTCGCGAGTGATGACTAAATGTCCTGAACTTGAAATTGGTAAAAATTCGGTAATACCTTGAATGAGTGCGAGCACTACGGATTGCCATAAATCCATAAATATCCTTGAAGTAATAAATAAAGTTGTGTTTTTTGAGATTAAAGCTTTTCTAATTCCAACAAGAGTTGGGTTTTTTCTTCCTGTTGCAAGGGTTCAATAACTTGTGTTAAATCCCCTTCAATTATTTCGTCGAGTTTATAAAGAGTGAGATTTATACGGTGATCGGTGAGGCGGTTTTGCGGAAAGTTATAAGTGCGAATGCGTTCGCTACGGTCGCCCGTGCCGACTAATAATTTGCGTTCGGCAGCGAGTGCCGTTTCGCGTTTTTCGCGCTCCTGTGCGGCGAGGCGGGCGGATAGGAGCTGCATTGCTTTGGCGCGATTTTTATGCTGTGAGCGTTCTTCTTGGCATTCCACGACCAGACCCGAGGGAATATGCACAATTCTTACCGCGGAGTCGGTTTTATTGATGTGCTGACCGCCTGCACCCGAAGCGCGGTAAGTATCGATGCGCAAATCCGCTGGATTGATTTGAATATCCGCTGCCTCTTCGGTTTGAGCCAAAATCGCGACGGTTGCGGCGGAAGTGTGAATTCTGCCCTGACTTTCGGTTTCGGGCACGCGTTGAACGCGATGCGCGCCACTTTCGAATTTCAATTGCGCATAAACCTCACGCCCTTCGATTTGGCAGATTATTTCGCGGTATCCGCCTTTTTCACTGGGATTTTCGGAGATTTTGCTCATTCGCCAGCCTTGTTTTTCCGCGAATTTGCCGTACATTCGAGCTAAATCGCCAGCAAAAATTGCCGCCTCTTCGCCGCCTGTGCCCGCACGAATTTCTAAAAACACGGCGGTTGCGCTATCTTCGGGATTTTTCGGGATGAGGAGCAGTTGCAATTCCTGCTCGCAATCTTGGATTTTGCTATTTAAGTTTTTTTCTTCTTCTTTGACATACTCTTTGAGGTCGGGGTCTTCTACTAATTCTTTTAAGTCCCGTTGTTCTTTTTGTAATTGTTCTAATTTTTGATAAGTCGCAGCAACTGGTTCGATTTGAGAGAGTTCTAGGTTGTATTTACGGATTAGTTCTGGATTGTTTGCCGTCTCTGAATCCGCGAGCAGTGCGGTTAATTCCTCGGCGCGCTCGCATAAATTGATGATTTTGTTGAGTAGATTTTCTTTCATAAAAATTACATTATTGATGGTTATTTTTTACACTCTTGTGCTTTATTTTTTATGCTCTTATGCTCAATATTTTTCATAAATTCTTTTGAAATTTTCAATTCCAAGGAATTTACAAAGAGCAGGTTTTGAGACTTTATTGCGGCAATTTTCAGGATTTTTAAATTCTTCCCGTCGCCAAAATTGTTCATATTCGCGGAGTGTAAGTTCTTGTCGTGCTGCAATCATTTCCTTATTTTTTTGGGGATTGAGATATTTTTCGTATCCCGCGAGCATTTCCAGCGCGAAAAATTCTGCCACACAGCCAGAGCCGTAACTCAACATTGCGATATTTTTTCCTGCCAAATTTTCCTCGCTATGGTCGAGAGTAGAGATGAAGCTTAAATAAAGTGCGGCGGTGTAGCAATTGCCGATATCGCGGCTATAAATCGTGGAAGAGAGAAATTTTTCTGGTTCATCGGTTAAATCGTTGATGGATAACAGCCTTGAATGCGCTTTCTGACCCATTTTTGTAAAAGGAAGGTGGTAGCAATAACGGGCAAAGTCAGCGAAATTTTTGCCATTTTTTTGTTGAAAATCGCGCCAAGCTGCTTCGGCAGCTTTGATGTAAAGCAAAGTAGAGAGTTTTCCATCAACTAACGGAGTATCACGGCAATTTGGTCGCCAAAAATCCATCGCATCACGGCTAAATAATCCGCTTTCGCCCGTAATTTTGGCGATTTTCGGATTAGCGGAAATAAGCATCGCAACCGCTGCTGCGCCTTGTGTCGCCTCGGCAGCTGAATGTAAATCGTAACGGGCATTGTCAGAAGCAATCAGCAAAACTTTTTTATGCGGAAAAACTTGACAGTAGCTGCGTGCAAATTGCAGTCCAGCCGTTGCACCGTAACAAGCTTGTTTAATTTCCAAAGCGCGGCAGTTTGCGGGTAAATCAAGCAAATTCACGAGATATGCCGCAGCTGATTTGGATTGGTCAATGCCGCTTTCGGTTGCAAAAATTACTGTATCGATGTTTTGACGGAGATTTTCTTCGGTGCGAAGCATTGGTAGAGCTGCATTTGCTGCCATTGAAACGCAATCTTCATCTTCGGGAAGCACGGAAAATTTCCGTTGTCCGATGCCTCTGGTGAATTTTTCTGGATCGATTTTGTCGCGGCTGGCAATTTGATTTAGGTCTAAAAAATAAGCTGGGGTATAAAAATTGATGTGCTCGATGCCGACGGAAATAGTCATAAAAAAATCCTGCAATTTGTCTAAAAAAAATATTTTTTTGTTTTTCTGCAACATTTCGGTGTAGGAAAAAACTTGTTAATTAGTAACAAAAAACTAGCTCTATCAACGCGAGGCAGAAAATTAAACCGTTGCAGATTTGCCACAGATTGAGTCGTATTTTTGCAACAAATATTTTTCTGATAAATCTTGACAACTGATGTTTTTTATTGCAGAGATTTAATTGGCAATAGTGATGCCGTTAATCAGCAGCGAAGGAATTTGTGCATTGCGGTTGGTGTCGGCATCATCGGCAATTGCACTGATGCTTTTCAAAATATCGCGTAAATTTCCTGCAACCGTCAAACCTTCCACCGCCTGCACAATTTCACCGTTACGAATTAAAAATCCGCTTGCACCGCGTGAGTAATCGCCTGTGAGTAAATTCACGCCTTGTCCCATCAGCGAAGTAATCATCAAAGCGTCGCCTGCATTTTTCAGAATTTCCTCGCGGCTCGGTAAGTTTTCATTTGGAGTTGAGAAATGGAGATTTACGACACCGCCTGCGTTTCCCGTCGGTGCAAGATTTAAGCGGCGTGCGCTGTAAAGCGAAAGTAAATAGCGTTCGACAATGCCGTTTTTGATAATTTCGCTTTCTGCTGGCGGTAAGCCATCGTCATCGCAGGGAGTTGCAAACATCGAATTTTTTTGGTAGGGATTTTCTTTCAGCGATAAAAATTCAGGCAGAACTTGGCTTGTGAGCGCATCATTCAAAAAACTCAATTTACGGTATTGCATCGTGCCTGAAAGCGCGGAAAGTAAGTGCGAAATAAGGCTAGATGCGACTTCTGGCACAAATAGCACTGGATATTTGGCATTTTTTATCGGCAGTGGATTTAAGGCATTTAGCGCGCGCAGACTTGCTTTTTCGGCGATTGTGCGTGGAGTGGGAAGAAGTTCGGGATTGGTTTGCGATTTGAAATAACTGCCGCTTTGCTGATTGTGCGAGGAGTTATCGGTTGCAAGCAAACTCAAACCATAACCGCAGGAGCTAGTTGTGTGCTGATAAAAAAACTCGTTTGTGTCGGCATAAAGGCGCAAATTGCGGTTGTTATAGACGGACGCTTCGATATTGTTAATTCTCGGGTCGAATTGTTCTGCTTGCGCTTCCAGCTCACGGGCAAGATTTTTCATTCCATCAACAGTTGCAAAATTGCCGAAATCCTGTGTAGCACAGCAAAAATCGCGGTTGAATTCAGCAATTTTTTCCTGGCGTTGATATTGATTTTTATCAGGCAGACCGTTTGCTTCGTCGCCTTCGGATTCGCGGGCGATGGCGATTGCTGCATCAACTGCTTGTTCAATCGCCGCCTTTGACCTATCCGAAGTGCTTGCCATTCCGTAAGCTTTTTTATCGTTCATCACCTTTACGGCAAAGGAAAAATTGCCTTCGCGGTTGAGTTCTTCTACATCTTTTTCGCGCCAAGACAGCGATTCACCTTGGTCGCAGGAAATTATCACGCTTGCTTCTTGGGCGGAATTTTTTTTTGCGTAAAAAAGAGCGGTTTTGGCTAGTTCTAATAGTTCAGAAGCTTCGTTAGATTGCATATCGATTTCCAGTGTGTATCTAAAAATTCATTTTTGGGCGCATCTAAATTTAGGTTGAGTTCTATTTGTTACTCGTCATCTTGAGCGGAGCGAAGGATCTGCTGATAGAGATTTTTCGCTTGCGTCTCAAGATGACGAATTTTTAGACAGGCTCTCCAAATTTTTTTAATAAAAAAGCAGATTGTGCAGGGCAGCGGGAGTTGGAGCGGTAAAAATATTTTTGCACTCGGTGCATTCGCTAAATTTTCCATAACCCCAAAGACATCGAATAAACGGCATATTCGCGGCTTTTGCAGTTTGCAAATCTTTTTCACTATCGCCGAGATATACCGCCGTTTCTGGCAAAACATTGCAATGTGCGGCGGCGTATAAAAGCACTTGGGCATCGGGTTTGCGGACATTGAGGCTGTCGCCGCAAATTATGCAAATTAGCCGACGGTCAATATTTTTGCGCTGCAAGAGTTTTTCGGTAAAACGAGTGTTTTTGTCGGTAACTATGCCGAAGGGAATTTTGTCTGTCAGGAGTTCATCTAATAGTTCGGGAATATGCTCGTAAAACTCGCTTTTTTCGCCCGCGGTCTCGGCATAAATTTCGTGTAATAAATCGGTTGCGCGGTCGAGTTCTTCTTCCGTAATTTCAGAGCAAGCCGCTTTAATCATCGCCCGCGAGCCGAATGCAACTGCTGACAAAATTTTTTCTTCGGCTTTATCAACTTGCGGTAGTTTTGCTAATTTCACGCTTGCAAGCACGGCGGGGATTAAATCACGGGCGGTGTCGAATAAAGTGCCGTCAAGGTCGAAAAATACCGCCGAAAATTTGCTATTACTCATATTTTTCGAAGAGCCAGCAAATAGTTAATATTCGGCGAACGCGTGAAAAATGCTTTGCCGATAAACGGTAAATATCCCATTCCTGCAATCGCCGCGACTTCAAATCCCGTATTTTTTGCCATCGCGGCAAGTTCTTCGGGACGAATGAAATCATCGTAAATGTGCGTTCCACGCGGGACAATGTTGCATAAATATTCCGCCGCGACAATCGCTCCCAAAAATGAAAAAAGATTACGGTTAATCGTTGAAAGGAATAAATAACCGCCAGACGGTAACATTTGATAGCAATCGCGCAAGATGCTGGCGGGGTCGGAAATGTGTTCTAGCATTTCCATACAGACGATTAAATCGTATTTTTCTTCTAATTCAACGCAGCGTCTCGACGAAATTAGGCGGTAGGAAATGTTGAGATTATTTTCCTTGGCATGTTCTTTTGCCGCATCCAACATCGCAGAACTTAAATCTATACCGAATACCATCGCCCCTTTTTTCGCTAATGCTTCGGATAAAACTCCGCCACCGCAACCAATGTCAAGAATTTTTTTGCGAGATAAATTGACAAATCGCTCAACAAATTGTTCGCGGATAGGATTGATGTGGTGCAATGTGCGATACGGACCATTTTTATCCCAAAATTGCGCTCCGTATTGATTAAAAGATTGAGTTTCTGAAAGCATTTTGTTACCTTAAAAATTGAAAACAGTTGCAAGGAATTGTTATCCTAGAATGCGTTTTTGCTTATAAAACAACTGTAATACTGAAATTTACACTTTAATTATGCGTCAAGAGATGTCAAATTTAAGCCATTTTCAAGCCTTTATTCCCGATAAAAACGCCTGTATTGCCGTCGGTATGTCAGGTGGAGTTGATTCATCAGTTAGTGCATATTTATTAAAGCAGGCTGGATATAAAGTCTTCGGTATATTTATGAAAAATTGGGAAGAGCTTTTTGATACGGGATATTGCTCTGTTGCCGAGGATTTACAAGATGCCAAAGATATTTGCGATGCTATTGGAATAAAACTTCATACCGTAAATTTTGCCCAAGAATATCGCGAAAAAGTGTTTTCATTATTCCTCGAAGAATATAAGAAAGGTCGCACTCCCAACCCTGATGTTTTATGTAACAGGGAAATAAAATTTGCGCAAATGCTGGATTATGCCCTTGATTTGGGAGCGGATTTTCTCGCAACAGGGCATTATGCGAGACGCTTGCAGTGGGAAAATACCGCGGCTTTATATAAGGGAATGGATAAAAATAAAGATCAATCATATTTTTTGCAACAATTAACACAAAATCAATTAAAGAGGGCAATTTTTCCGCTCGGAGAGTTAGAAAAAACTTATGTGAGAAAAATCGCAGAAGAGCAGAAATTATCAACATTTGATAAAAAAGACTCTACAGGCATATGTTTTATCGGTGAAAGACCTTTTAGGGAGTTTTTAGAGGGCTTTTTGCCAGCACAAAAGGGGTTAATAAAAACACTCGATGGTGAAATAATTGGCGAACATTTTGGTTTAATGTTTTATACCATCGGGCAAAGAAAAGGTTTAGGTATCGGCGGAATTAAAAATGCTAGCGATGAACCTTGGTTTGTGGCAGAAAAAGATTTGGAAAATAATGTTTTAATTGTTTGCCAAGGTGATAATGATGCTTTGTATCATCGGGAATTATCGGCAGAAAATTGTAGTTGGCTCAATGAAAATCCTCTCGCTGGCGGAAAATATTTCGCGCAAACCCGTTACCGCCAAGCCGACCAAATTTGCCATATTTCCTATCCAGAAAAAGATAATATCAATAAAATTAAAGTTATATTTGAAGCACCGCAACGGGCAATAACTTTGGGACAGTATCTTGCTGTTTATGATGAAGAGGGGAGATGTTTAGGCGGAGGAATTATTTCCGAGAGAAATAAAATCGGTAGATGAATAGATAAATCTACTGCTGAATAAATTACAATTTATAAATAAAGGTAGAAAATGACTGAAAAGCTGATATTAAAAGTATTAAACGGTGAAAAAGTTGCAAGCACACCAGTTTGGTTTATGCGGCAAGCGGGGAGATATTTGCCTGAATATCGCAAATTACGGGAAAAATTTAGCAATTTTATGGACTTTTGCAAAAATCCCGAAGCCGCTTGTGAGGCAACTTTGCAGCCAATTCGCCGTTTCAATCTCGATGCGGCAATAATTTTTTCCGATATCTTGACAATTCCCGATGCAATGGGCTTGAAAGTGGAATTTATTCCTAATTTTGGTCCGAAATTTAGTAAAAAAATTAGCAATATTGCCGATATTGAAAAGCTCATTATTCCCGATGAAAGTCAGCTTAATTATGTCTTTCAAGCTATAAAACTAGCCCGCAGCGAACTTGATAATAAGACTGCTTTAATTGGTTTTTCAGGTAGTCCTTGGACGCTTGCAACTTATATGCTTGAAGGTCAAGGTTCGCGTGAACATCGCATTAGTAAAGCATTTATTTATCAAAATAAAGAGGCAAGAGAATTATTACTGGAAAAATTAACCGTATCAATTACTAATTATTTACGCAAACAGGTAGAAAATGGAGCGGAAATAGTGATGATTTTTGACTCATGGGGGGGCAGTTTAGCGCATTGGAATTATTATAAATTTAGCTTAAAATATATGGAAAAAATTGCCGAACAGCTAAAAAATGTTCCTGTTATTTTATTTAGCAAGGGGGCAGGAATTTGGCTGGAAGAGTATAAAAATACCAATGCAAGAGCGGTGGGTTTAGATTGGACAATTTCTTTAAGCAAGGCAAGAAAAATTCTCGGTGAAAAGCTGGTTTTGCAGGGAAATTTAGATCCAAGTGTTTTGCTTACTGATAAAAATACCATTAAACAAGAAGTAAAAAGAGTGCTTGCTGATTATGGTAACGGTCATCGACATATTTTTAATTTAGGACACGGTATAAGTCCTGATGTTAAACCTGAAAATGTTGCAATTATGATTGATACAATTCGTGAAGAAAGCTTGCAATATCACTTATAAATAGATGTAAGAGGGTAAAAATGGAAGTGCCATACTACCAAACTTTTGGCGATAAGACTAATCCCGCATTATTACTTTTGCATAGCGGTGGAATGTGCGGTGTAGAGTGGAAAAATCAGATAGAAGAGTTCAAAAAACGCTATTTTTTACTTATTCCTGATTTGCCAGGACATGGTAAAACTTTATTAAACGGCAAAGAGTTCAAAATTTCAACTTTGGCAGAAGCAGCAATTTCGCTATTAGAGGTAGAAAAAATTGATAGAACAGCTATTTGCGGTTCATCTTTGGGGGCGGCTACTGCAATGTATATCTCGTTGAAATATAAAGAAAAAATTGCCGCTGCGATATTTTTCCGTATGTCATACCGTAAAAATATCGGTGCATATCAGCAAACTTGCAAAATGGCTGAACCAGAATATTGGAAAAAATATGGAATGCATAAATGGCTTTCTGAAATACATGAGCCGCAAGGGGGTAAAAATGCTTGGGAAGAAGTTATCAAAAGAGTGCAAAAAAGTTTAAATCCAGAAATAACCGAACATAACCATAAATTAGAAGATTTTCAGAATATTGATTTTCCTGTGTTAATTATTAGCGGCGACCGTGATCCCGTAAGTCCATTGGAAGATGCGATTGCTTTGCATAATACTATTAAAACTTCTAGTTTATGGATAATGCCCGATACCGACCATATTACCGCAACAAATACTTGGCGATCTGATATTTTTAGCACGGAAATAATGCGCTTTTTAAGAAGTAAATATTATTAAAGATTATTTTGATGTTAAAATCAGGCTGAAAATGCTAATAAGGGTGTAAAAATATTTACCTTTCAGATGAAATTTATTTACGCAAGACATAAATCAAGGAGACTTCAATGAAAATTATTGCCGTAACTGCAAATCCAGCAATTGATTTAACCGCACACGCGCCAGATTGGAAGCGCGGAAGAGTAAATCGTGGGCAGAAAATCGACAAAACCCCTGGTGGAAAAGGTATTTCGGTTGCCGTGAATTTGTGCGATGCGGGACTTTCTACCATCGCGACGGGTTGGTTGGGTGAGCATAATCATCAGATATTTATCGAGGAATGTGCGCGGCACAAAATTATCGACCGTTTTATTCGTATTCCTGGTGATACTCGCCGCTGCATCAAAATTATCGACGATGTGAATGGTGAAACGACCGATATCAATATGCCTGGTAAGGAAATTCCTTTTGAAGCGCAGCAAATGCTGCTCAATTATCTTGATACCGAAGTCGATGACAAAACTGCGCTGGTTTTTGGCGGAAGTCTGCCGCCTGGAATTGCGACCGATTTTTATGCGCAAATGGCGAAAAGATACCGTTCAAAATGCCACTGTTTGATGATTGATACTAGCGATAAAGCCTTGGTGGCACTGATGGAAAGCGATGTTTTACCGCATATCATCAAACCGAATATTCATGAATTGGAAACTATTTGCGGTAGAAAAATACAAGATGATGAAGAAATAGTGCAAACAGCCCGAGAATTTATCGCGAGGGGGGTAGAACTTGCGGTTATTTCAATGGGTAGTCATGGTGCTTGGTTTGTGAATAAAGATGAAGCAATTCATGCAGCACCGATAAGAGTGAAGGTTTTAAGCACGGTTGGAGCAGGTGATGCGATGGTAGCTGGAACCGTGCGGGGAGTGCTTTTAGGGCAAGATTTAGCAACTCTCGCTCGCACCGCAACGGCATATAGTGCAGCAAATATTCAACATGCTGGAAATGCTCTTCCAAGCAAGGAAGAGGTGCAAAAATTGATGAATAGAGTGATAATTTCACAATTGCCAGAGTAAGAAAAATTTTCTATAAGAGATACGGCGGAGATATTTCCGCCGTTATTTATTGGGCGTGTCTAAATTTAGGAGTAGTTATATTTTTTACCTCGTCATCCTGAGCGCAGCGAAGGATCTACCGTTAGAGATTTTTCGCCTACGGCTCAAAATGACGAATTTTTAGATACGCCCTATTGACAAATAAATCACGGAAAAAATAACGAGAAATAAATGAATAACTGGCAGGCAATATTTTTTGATATTGATGATACTCTTTGTCGCAACGGTAAATTGCTTAAAGAAAGCCGTGAAATTCTTGAAAGATTGCGGGAAGAAAGACCTGATATTTCGCTTTTTATTGCTACTGGAAGAAGTAGCGTAATGCTGCCCAGAGATATTCTTGATTGTCTGAAAGCCCGTATTTTTTCTGGTTTAGTTTGTATGAACGGTAGGCTTAATTTTGTCGAAGAGGCGGAAATTAGCAGCTATCCTATGAATAAAGAAGAGGTTATAAAAATAGTCGAATTATGTCGTAAATATGATTTAGCTTATCAGCAATTGTCGAAAAAGGATATAGCTTGGTCGCGGCAGATAAATGAATATGAAAATATGTTTTTATTATTTCCCGCTTACCGTATTGATGCGAATTATTATAAAAATAATGAAGTGCATCAATTATCAGTGTTTTTAGATGATAGTAGAGATGTAGAAAAATTTAAGCAAGAGCTGAAAAAAATATCATATAGACTAGCATATTGGCAAAAGGCTGGGGCAGATTTATTAGAAGAAGGGGTTGATAAAACTCGCGGAATAGAGGATATTTGTAATAAATTAAATATCAATATCGAAAATACAATTGCATTCGGTGATGGTCTTAATGATGTTGAAATGCTGAACACAGTCGGTTTGGGTATTGCAATGCAGGATGGTCGAGAAGAAGCGAAAAGAGTGGCAAAAAAAATTTGCGATACAATTGAAAATAAAGGAATTGAGAAAGTTTTGGAAGAAATTTCTTTATTCAATTAGTGATTTTTTAATTAAAGGATATAAAAATGCAAAAACTAGGAATAGTAGGTTGGCGCGGAATGGTCGGTTCAGTTTTAATCACGAGAATGAAAGAAGAGGGTGATTTTGCAGGAATTGAAACTCACGCTTTTTCAACTTCACAAGCTGGAAAACAAGCCCCTGATTTTGCGACGAATTCAAGCCTGTTGGATGCAAATAATTTAGATGAATTAGCAGCAATGGATATAATTATTTCCTGCCAAGGGGGTGATTATACAACCGCAACACACGCAAATTTAAGAGCGAAGGGGTGGAAAGGTTATTGGATTGATGCTGCTTCAACTTTAAGAATGCAGGAAAATTCGGTAATTATTTTAGATCCAATTAACCGCAAGGTTATAGATAAAGCCTTGAATGACGGTAAAAAAGACTTTATCGGTGGAAATTGCACCGTATCTTTAATGTTAATGGCATTAGGTGGATTGGTCGAACAAGATTTAATCGAATGGGTAAGCCCGATGACATATCAAGCGGCAAGCGGTGCTGGGGCGAAAAATATGCGCGAACTTTTGCTGCAAATGGGGCAGTTGAATAATGCTGTGGCAGATTTATTGCAGGATAAAGACGGCGATATTTTGGAAATCGACCGAATTGTTACTGAAACGATGCAAAATAATCTAACGACGGAATGCTTTGGTGCGGCACTGGCTGGTTCCTTGATTGCTTGGATTGACAAGGAATTGACTTCGGGGCAAAGTCGTGAAGAGTGGAAAGCGCAAGCAGAAGCAAATAAAATTTTGTCTAGGGAGAATAATCCGATTTTGATTGACGGTTTGTGTGTGCGAATTGGTGCGATGCGCAGTCATTCACAGGCTCTGACAATTAAATTGAAAAAAGATATTCCGCTTAATGAAGTCGAAAAAATTCTTGCCAATCACAATCAATGGGCAAAAGTTATTCCAAATCATAAAGAGCCGACGGTTACGGAATTGTCGCCAGCGGCAGTTTCTGGAACGCTAAATGTGCCGATTGGTCGCCTGCGCAAATTAAATATGGGTGGGGAATATTTAAGTGCATTTACCGTCGGCGATCAGCTCTTGTGGGGCGCGGCAGAGCCCTTGCGTAGAATGTTAAATATTTTGACAAATAAGATATGATTTTATATCTTGAAATGAATAATAAAAGCGGTGTTAAAGCCGCTTTTATATTGTGTGAATGGACAAAAAAATGCAGAAAATTATTTTTATCGGTATCGGTTTAATTGGCGGTAGCTTGGCATTAGCATTGAAGAAAAATAATCCAAGAGTAGAAATTTATGCTATTGATACCGATGAAAAAAATCTCGAACAGGCGATAAAAAATAAGGTAATAGATAAGAAAGCTGATTACTCGGATATTGAAAATGCCGATGTTATAATTTTAGCTTGTCCAGTTTCCGCTAGTAAAAGTGTTTTTATAGAAATTGCCAAGCATAAATTAAAGCCAACAGTGTTAATTAGCGATGTGGGGAGTGTAAAAAAATCGGTAATAGATGCTGCAAAAGAGGTATTCGGTAAAGTTCCAGAAAATTTTATTCCCGCTCATCCGATTGCTGGATTAGAAAAATCAGGTGTGCAATTTGCACAAGATGATTTGTTTAAAAATAATTTAACCATCTTGACAACTAGCGATAACAGTGATGAAAAATCTTTGGATAAGGCTAGAAAATTATGGGAATTAACAGGCGCAAGAGTGGAAATAATGTCTGCCGAGAGCCATGATTTAATTCTCGCTGCAACTAGTCATTTGCCGCATATTTTGGCTTTTTTATTCATTGATGTTTTAGCTGAAAAATCTCCTGATGGGGCAATTTTTAATTATGCAGGGAGTGGTTTTCGGGATTTTTCCCGCATTGCTGGTTCATCGGCGCAAGTGTGGCGAGATATTTGTATGGAAAATAAAGATGCGGTTTTGACATTAGTCGATGAATATGCTTGCAAATTGCAGGAATTTCGCAATTTATTAGCGGATAAGCAAAAGATTGAGGTTGAAGAGTTATTTTCCCGTGCTAGCAGGGTTCGTTCTAAATTGAGTTGAATATGAAAGTTTATAGCGTAGAAGAAATAATTAAAGCCGAAAAAGAAGCGGTGAAAAGGGGAATTTCTTATTTGCAGTTAATGGAAAATGCAGGAAGTTTGGCAGCAGAAGAAATAATGAAAGAATATCCGCAAATTAAAAGAATAATAATTTTATGCGGCAAAGGAAATAATGCGGGAGACGGATTAGTTACAGCGAGAAAATTAGCAGCAAAGAGTGTAGAAATTGATATTATTTTTCTTTGCGGTGAGAAATTATCTGATTTGTGTCAAATTAACCGTGAAAAATTACCGAACAGTGTAAAAAATATTACAAAAGAGTGTATCAATTGGACAAATTATGATTTATGTATCGATGCGGTTTTTGGCACGGGATTTCGCGGTGAATTAAAAGAGCATATTGCGGAAATTTTTAAGCAAGCAAATAATGCCAATATTATTCGTGTTGCTTATGATATCCCCAGCGGAATAAATTGTGATAATGCAGAGATTGCCAAGGATACTTTTCAAGCGGATTTAACTTGCGTTTTTGGTGGATTAAAAACTGCTCATATTGACGAAAGAGTGCAAAAATATTGCGGTAAGATTGCGGTTTTAGATATTGGTTTATGATAAATTGCAGGTTATTTGTAAAGCTTACATTAGCTGATAAAAACGCAATAAACTAATCCAAATTGAAGCGGTAAACATCGATAAGACGGTAGTTAATGCAATTACATTTGCCATCGCACGGTAATTTCCGCCCATTGCTTTTACCATCACGAAAGCAGCAGCAGCGACAGGGGTGGTGCTCATTAAAAATAATACTCCAAATTCCTTGGTTTCGAGCTTGAATAATAAACCTAAAATTATTGCAAGACCAGGTGATACGGTTACTCTCAATATGCTTGCCCAAAAGGCAAAATCGCGTTTTAAGAAAATCGCTTTCAAATCAAAACTCGCACCGATGCAAATTAGTGCCAAGGGTAGAGAAATATTTGCCAAATAGTTGCCACTTTGAGAAAAAGTTTTCGGCAAAGTTATGCCCGTAATGCGTAAAAAAATTGCCGCAATAATGGCAATAATCAAGGGATTTTTCAGCATATTAAAAAGCATCGTGGCGAAATTATTTTGCTGATTTTCCAGCGAACGGGTAAGTGTTATTACTGCCATTATGTTATATAAAAAGGTCATAGACCCCGTAAAAATAGCACCGATTGCAACACCGTCATTGCCGTAAGCATTAGCGCAAAATGCCAGCCCAATAATTGCGGTATTACCGCGATAAACACCTTGCACAAATACACCGCGATTTATCTTCTCTTTAATAAAAACCGTGGCAATAATTTCACTGGAAATAAATAAAACAGTGGCAACAATTGCGCCCGAGGATATAAGTTTTATTTGCCCAGAGAATGAAACTTTACTTTCAAGGATGGAAAAAAATAACAAGGCAGGTAGTGCCCAATTGAACATCAATTTTGAGGCTTGATGGCAGAAATTATTGTCGATTTGACCGCTATAACGGAGAAAATAACCGAACATCAAAAGATATATCGATGGAACAGTAACCGAAACCGCAAAATTAAAGGCATGCAGAAATTCTTGTAACACGGTTATTTTTCTCCTGATAAGTCTTTATTATTATTCTTTTTAGGGTATATTTTTAGCCCCATTTTGCGCGTATTTTCCGTAAGCGATATTTTGTTCGAATTCATCAAGACGGATATAAATTGAGCGAAGTTCGGTTATTTTTGTCCAATTATCAATAAAGACGGAAAAACTTTCGCGAACACGGTCAAAAATAGAACTTGCTTGCATCAAGGTTCCAAGCGTTACCGCACCTGTAAAAATCCCTGTTCCCATCAACATAAAGGGAATAATCACCATAAATTGAGAAAAGCTATTACTCCAAACTTCAAAGTAGCCATAGTGCAAATAAATACGGTAAAAGGATGTTCTTAAAGTCTCAAAGAGGGTATGAATTTTTTCTGGTTTGGCATAATTTTTTTTATCTTCTTCGGCAAAAACTAATTCTTTGCGAAAAGCTGCTTCGGTTTTTTGAATGTTATATTCAAGTTTCGGTAATTTAATGCCGACAAACCAAGAAATTATTATTCCTCCGACGGAAGTAATAAAGGCTATAAAAACCAATGAACCAGGTATAGATTTCAAAATTGGAATTTGCACCGCAGTGCTTAATTTCCATAAAGGACCGATAAAGACGATTAAAGTCATTATGGCGCGTAGAAATTTAACTCCTAAATATTCATAAGTTTGTGCAAGACGGTAAATATCTTCTTGAATTCTTTGGGAAGAGCCTTCGATGTCTTTTTCGCAATTTCGCCAGCGTTGTAAATAGGAAAAAGTTAAGGCTTCGCGCCAGCGGAAAATCCAGTGTTTAGCGTAAAAATTGGTTAATACTGCAATGATTACATACGGCATTGCGATATATAAAAATTTTCTTATTCCAGCCCAAAATTCATCTAATGAATGTTTGCTCGCCTCTTGCAGTAAATCGTAAAATTCTTTATACCAATAAGTTATCAATAAACTCAAATAAGTTTGAATAGCCACAGAAACAATGATTAAAAATAAACCGCCATAAGCCCAAATACGCCATTTTTCTGATTTGAAATATGAAGAGAACATTATTTATTCCGCAATAATTAAAAACTAAAATTTTAATATGAAAATACTTTGAAAGTTAAATAATATTTGCTAATATTCACCGCGAATAACTCAATTATTTTCATTTAACAGTCCAAAAAATTATGCAAAAAGTTGTATTTTTTATTAGTTTATTTTTTATTGCCTCATGCAATAAAGCTCCATTTTTATATAAGCCAGATATTACCCAAGGGAATGTTTTTAAGCCCGAACAGGTGGGGGCAATTTTGCCTGGAATGCCGCGAGCACAAGTCCGACATATTTTGGGAACTCCGACAATTATCGACCCATTTCACCCTGAAATTGACAATTATGTTTTTGTTTATAAATCTGGTAGTGAAAACAAAACTTATCGTCGCAGCTTAAAAATTCATTACAACCAAGAAAATTTAGTTGTAAATAAAACCGAAACTCCGTTAAGTATTAAAGGGAATTAAAAAATGCTTGATCCCAAACTTTTGCGCACTAATTTAGAAGAGCTGATTAGTGCTTTGGAAACCCGTAACTTTAAGTTTCCTCGCGAGGAATATGAAAAGCTTGAAGCAAGACGAAAAAATTCCCAAACACAAAGCGAAGAGTTGCAAAGTAAGCGAAAGAAAATTTCGCAGGAAATTGGCAAGTTAAAAGCACAAGGAGCGGATACTTCCGATTTAATGCAGCAAATTGCCGATTTAGATGCCGCGCAGCAAAAATCCGAAGAGGAATTCAATACCGTGCAAAGCGCGCTTGACAATCTGCTTGCAAGAGTTCCGAATATTCCAGATCCGAGCACGCCCATCGGTAAAAATGAAGATGAAAATCAGGAAATCCGCCGTGTTGGTGAGCAGCCGCA
Organism: Cardiobacteriaceae bacterium; assembly: GCA_017484165.1. Classification (GTDB taxonomy): domain Bacteria; phylum Pseudomonadota; class Gammaproteobacteria; order Cardiobacteriales; family Cardiobacteriaceae; genus RGIG9182. The sequence continues at coordinate 20,788 of JAFUTP010000060.1, forward strand.
ATTTAATTTTGAGCCGAAAGAACATGCGGATTTGACGGGTATCGGTTTGGATTTTGAGGCGGCGGCGAAATTATCTGGCGCGAGATTTGCGGTTATGCGCGGAGAACTAGCTCGTCTGCACCGTGCAATTGCGCAATTTATGCTTGACAGCCACGCGAAAAACGGTTACACGGAAGTTTATGTGCCGTATTTAGCAAATGCTAAAACCTTGTTTGGTACGGGGCAGTTACCGAAATTTTCCCAAGATTTATTCAAAACCGAATTATCCGAAGGTGGTCGCGAGTTTTATTTAATTCCGACTGCGGAAGTGCAGCTGACTAATTTGGTTGCCGACGAAATTTTGGAAGAAAAAAACTTACCGCTGAAATTCACTGCGCATACGCCCTGCTTCCGTTCGGAGGCTGGTTCGGCTGGTCGTGATGTGCGGGGAATGATTCGCCAACATCAATTTGATAAGGTGGAATTGGTTTGGATTACCGCGCCTGAACAGTCTGATGCGGCTTTGGAAGAGCTTACTGCTGACGCAGAAAGGATTTTGCAAGCTTTGCAATTGCCGTATCGGGTGATGGCTTTATGTACGGGCGATATGGGATTTTCGGCGCGGAAAACTTACGATTTAGAAGTTTGGCTGCCAGGGCAGGGCAAGTATCGGGAGATTTCTTCGTGTAGCAATTGCGGTGATTTTCAGGCGCGGCGGATGCTTGCGCGTTACCGTCCAAACGGCGAGAAAAAACCGCGTCTGGTGCATACTTTGAACGGTTCAGCTTTGGCAGTTGGTCGCACGCTGGTTGCGGTTTTGGAAAATTATCAACAGGCGGACGGCTCAATTGCAATTCCAGAAGTTTTGCGTCCGTATATGTCTGGTTTGGAAAAGATTTCCGCTCGGGCTTAATTTTTTATTTTTAACCGCCGTTTTCTGGCGGTTTTTTTATTTTTATATTTCAAGGTTTTTGTGTATGAAAAATCGCGCGATTACTCTGCTTGGGCATTCGGGAGTTGGTAAGACTACGCTTGCGGCATTGCTTGCGTCCGACGGTTGGTTTCATTATTCGGGAGATTTCCGCATTGCAACGCGCTATTTAGATGAAGAAATTACTAGTTGGCTTGCCGAAAAAGCGCGTGATTTTGCCTTTTTTGCGGATTTGCAGCAGAAAGCGGCGATAAAAATTTCCCCGAAAGTCAGCATTGACAATATCGCGATTTTGTCGGCATATATCGGCAAACTCGGTCGCAATAATTTTGCGGCAGAAGAATTTTTCCATCGGCAGCGGATTTTTGCTCTGGCGGAAAAACGGGCGATGTTTGATGTCGGACAATTTATGGATATTGCAAAACGCCGCTACGGTAAGGAAAAATTTATCAACGACGCGGGCGGTAGTTTGTGTGAATACGGTGCGGATACGGATTTGATGGATTATTTGGCAGAAAAAACCACCTTTGTTTATCTGGAAGCAAATGCGGATTTGAATGTCGAAATCGAACGCCGCGCTTTGCTTTATCCCAAACCGATTTGCTATGACCCAGAATTTTTACTCGCGATGATTAGAGAATTTGGCGAAAAAAAATCAGGTATTTCTCCTGATGAATTCGATTCCGATGAATTTATTCGCTATCTAACTCCGCAATTTTTAGCGCATCGCAGTGCCCGTTACCGCGCTTTGGCAGAAAAATACGGTGTAATACTTCCTGTGGAAAAAGTATGGCAATGCAAAACAGCGGGCGATTTTGAACAATTACTGGATGAGGGAAAGAAGAGTTAATAAAAAAAGCGGCTTAAACAGCCGCTTTTTTTATTGGAATACATTAGTACTGCAATTTATCATTTGCGTAGATAAATAACCTTGCGCTATCTTTTGATATGCGCATTCCATCAAGCACATAATCGCAATGCAAAATTTCTCTGCTGTAACACATATTTCCTAGCGATTCACTATACAAAGAATGCCAAAGTAGCAATAAAGCAAAATCATATAAAGTTTCCCTTGATGAAAATGATAGTACGGCGTAATCATTTATCGGTGGCTTACTAATTTCTACTTTCAAGTTATGTTTTTCATCATCGAGTATTAGATCACCAGCTGGATTTTCATCTGGTGTTAAATTTATTGATATAGGTTCATTGATTGCTTGCATAATCATTTCCCTTTCTTTTTATTTGGATAGGTTGGGAAGTAGATTGGTTCTGTTCCGTTACTGTTAGGAACTATGTGCCAATCAACCTCTTGTTTGAATCTTCCAGGTTTTGTTGTAGAAGGTGAATGGAACTTTATGTTGTAATGTTCTATATCTCCTTTACCTGTTAATTTACGGTTAGGATCATTCAATGGATGTGCATTTTTACCAAAATCCTTTCTAAATATAACTTTGAAGCCATCATCTAATATCGTTTCAAGTTGATTTGGCTTACCAGGTGTTGGAGTTGCTTGATTAAGAGCTTCGATTACTGGGTCGGGTTTTACATTAGCAACAGCTTCCGAACCACCACTCTTTGCCTCAAAATCTTTATAACTATCGCTAAATTTTTCGCTTACGAGATAGTTTTTATATTCCTTATGAGGAGTTGTAAAGTCTGGTTTAACA
>JAFUTP010000061.1 GCA_017484165.1 Cardiobacteriaceae bacterium
GACGGTTACGGTGAGATTTTTCGCTACGCTCAAAATGACGGCGACGGTGAGATTTTTCGCTACGCTCAAAATGACGGTTACGGTGAGATTTTTCGCTACGCTCAAAATGACGGCGACGGTGAGATTTTTCGCTACGCTCAAAATGACGGTTGCGGTGAGATTTTTCGCTGCGCTCAAAATGACGGTAAAACCGCCAAACAATACTGTCGTCATCCTGAGCGAAGCGAAGGAACTGTCGATAGATTTTTTGCTGAGCTCAAAATGACGGCGACGGCGAGATTTTTCGCTCCGCTCAAAATGACGGCGACGGCGAGATTTTTCGCTCCGCTCAAAATGACGAAAGAGGCGGGAATTGGCGGTAAAAATAAACAAATCCGCCGAAATAAAACGGCGGATTTGTTTTGTAGATAAATACCGCAAACGGCACGCGTAGGTGCGAAGTAGGATTCGCTCCCGCGCGTCGCGGGCGACCGCGGCATATGAGTCGCAGTGGGCGGGCGATCTATTGTTCGTAGTAGGTATATCCGCGTAATCCAGCTTCGAAGCGGCTGACGAGTTTTTGTCGTTCGGCTGGGGTGATTCTGCCGCTGCGCACGGCTTTTTCGGCGGTTTCACGGAAGTTTGATAGCAGAGTATGCGGTTGATATTCCACATAACTTAAAACATCGGAGACGCTATCGCCTTCAATTTCATTAACAAAATCGAAGTTACCGTCCTGATGGATATAAACCGAAACCACATGCGTATCGCCGAGCAGGTTATGTAAATCGCCGAGCGTTTCCTGATACGCACCTACTAGAAATACCCCGAGGTAATACGGTTCATCTTCGCGGATGGCGTGCAGTGGAATGGTGCGGACAAGTTCGCCGTTTTGCACGAATTTATCGATTTTGCCGTCGGAGTCGCAGGTTAAATCGGCGATGATGGTGGCGCGGTTAGGGCGTTCTGTCAGGCGGTGTATTGGCATTAGCGGGAAAATTTGGTCGATTGCCCAAGCGTCGGGCAGCGACTGGAATACGCTGAAATTGCCGTAATAAATATCGGCGAGCATTGTTTTTAGGACTTCTGGTTCGGAAAGCGCATCGGGGTAGTCGTTAATAATCACCGCGATAGCTTTCATAATCACCATAAAAATCTGCTCAACTTCACTTCTAACCCGCAATGGTAAATTGCCGCGAATGAAGGAATTGCGCGCCTCATCACGGTAATAAAGCGCATCGTTGAAGACTTCCTGTGCGTTTTTGTAGTTCAATGTCTCGTATGCGTAATACAAATTGCTGATTAGGGGATGTTCATCTTCGCGGCGTTCGGGTAATTTGGTATCGGCAAAGCCCGCAACATCGAGGATGTCGAAAAGTAATACCGAAGAATAAGCAACCGTTGCCCGTCCTGATTCGGTAACAATTGTCGGATGAGGAATTTGTTTTTCGTCTAAAACTAGTTGAATTGTTTCGACGACATCGACGCAATATTCCTGCAAAGAATAGTTGCGGGAATGTACGGAAGAAGTGCGTGTGCCGTCGTAATCTACCGCCAAACCGCCGCCTAAATCGAGATATTTCATCGGTGCGCCTTCTTCGACGAGTTCGATGTAATAACGGCAAGCTTCGCGCACGCCTTTACGGATATCGCCGATATTCGGGATTTGTGAGCCCAAGTGATAGTGCAAAAACTGCAAGCAATCGAGCATATCGGCTTCTTTTAATTTATCGACAACTTCGACGAGTTGCCTTGTGTTTAATCCGAACATCGAACGATCGCCGCCCGAAGATGTCCAATGTCCTGCGGCGTTGGCGAATAATTTTGCGCGCACACCAATTACTGGACGGATATGCATTGCTTCTGAACTTTCCAAAATAATTGGTAGTTCGGCAGGGGTTTCGATTACAAAAACCACATTGAAACCGAGTTTGACCATTCCCAAGCCCAGTTCGACGAATTCCTGATCTTTGTAACCGTTACAGACAATTAAGGGACCAGGTTCTTTGAGCATTGAAAGGGCAATCATTAATTCTGCTTTTGAGCCCGCTTCCAAACCGTGCTGATACGGCGCACCAAAACGGACAATATCTTCAATCAAATGCGCTTGCTGATTAACTTTTATCGGAAATACGCCACGGTAATTTCCTTGATAACCGCTATCGGTAATTGCTTTGGCAAAACTTTCATTTATCAGCTGAATTTGCTTTTCGAGCAGATTTTGAATCCGTAACAACACTGGCATTGTTTTGCCGCGAATATGCATTCCGTCGATTAAATCAATCAGCGATACGGCTTTTGCATTTTCTTGCGCTTTTACGGTTACTTCGCCTTTTTCGTTTAATGCGAAATAGCCGTTACTCCAATGAGAAATTTTGTATAAATTTTCCGCATCTTCTATTTGCCAGCTTGTTTGATTCATTTTTTCTTCTCGTTTTGCCTTGATGAATAAATAAAAAGCGGCGGTTATCTCGCCGCTTGTTCATTGTTTTGATTTAACCGTGAATTAGCTCAAAAGAACCTTTCTTTCGATAGTTTCTTCGCGGTCAGGTCCTGTGGAAATTATCACGATAGGAATTTCGAGGATTTTTTCGAGTTTTTCCAAATATTGCCGTGCTTTTTCGGGCAATTTTTCATATTCACGGATACCGATAGTTGAGCTTTGCCAGCCGTCGATTTCTTCGTAAATTGCTTCGCAGCGGGAAAGTTCATCCGCACCGAGGGGAGCGATATCGATAATTTTTCCGTCGAGGCGGTAGTTCGTGCAGATTTTGATTGTGGCAAGCTCATCTAAAACATCGAGTTTGGTGATGCAAATTCCGTCGAAGCAAGAGTTCAAAGCGGCGCGGCGTAGTGCTGGTAAATCAATCCAGCCCGTGCGGCGTTTGCGTCCCGTGGAAGCTCCGATTTCCCGTCCTACTCTGCCTAAATGTTCGCCGATATCGTTATTTAATTCGGTGGGGAATGGTCCAGAGCCGACGCGAGTTGTATAAGCTTTGGTGATAGCCAGCACAAAATCGAGTTTATGAATTCCCGTGCCCGTGCCCGTTGCTGCACCGCCAGATGCCGTGCTGGATGAAGTTACAAAGGGATAAGTTCCGTGGTCGATATCGAGCATTGCACCTTGCGCGCCTTCGTAAAGAATGTTTTCGCCGCGCTTGCGGTGTTCTTCCAAAGCAAGGGTTGTGTCGCAAATAATAGGAGCGATTTTGGGCGCGAAGGAAAGCCATTCATCAATCGTGGCGGCGACATCTACCGTTTCTGCTTGATAGAAATTTTTAAGCAAAAAATTGTGATAGTTCAGCAATTCTTCGGCGCGTGTGCGGAAGTTATCGGCATTTTGTAAATCCGCTAGCCGTAAACCGCGACGGGCAATTTTGTCTTCATAGCAAGGACCAATTCCGCGACAAGTTGTGCCGATTTTTCCCGCGCCTTTTGCCGCTTCCCGTGCTTTATCCAGTGCAATATGCGAAGGCATAATCAAAGCGCAGGCATTTGATACCCGTAATTTCTCCCAAACACTCACCCCAGCTGCCATTAGCTCTTCGGCTTCGCTAAATAAAGACGGCAGATGCAACACCACACCGTTGGCGATATAGCTCATCACATTGCTGTGCAAAATTCCTGACGGTATCAAATGCAGAATTGTGGTTTTGCCTTCGACCACAAGCGTGTGTCCTGCATTGTGTCCGCCTTGAAAGCGCACTACGGCGGCGGCTCTTTCGGTTAATAAATCGACAATTTTGCCTTTACCTTCGTCGCCCCATTGTGAGCCGATTACCACGAGATTTTTAGTCATTGCTAGTTCCCTTGCGGATATTCAAATGAAATTTTTTCGCCGTTTTGGCGGCGGTTTTGGATTTGGCGGAATTCTTCCGCACTGTGAGGAAAATCTATTTTTTCAGGTGATTTTTGTTGATTGCTATTGCTGACAATTTCGCCCAAAGTGAGTAAATCGAGGCTAAATCCCGTTGCGGCGCGAGCTCTACCATAAACCGCACCGAGTCCGTCATATCTTCCGCCGCGTGCTATTGCGTCGTAATGACCGTCAGCGTAGAGAGAAAAAATCGCGCCCGAGTGATAACCGTAAGTGCCGATTGCACTGATATCTAGCGCGGTTTTCTGCTCTGGAAAATAAACCGCAAGCTGCTTTTGAATTCCGATTAAGTCACCGATGGCGCGGTCAAAAAGCTTATGCCGTCCCGCAAATTGATTTTGCAAAGCTCCCAGAATATCGGCAGCAATTGGCGCATCAACGAGAAAACGAATATCTTCAATACAAGCCGAAGGAAAGGCGCGCTTTTGCGTCCAAGCGTGTAAATCAGGGCGACGCAAACCGACTAAAACATCGCGTAATTCACGACATTGCTCATTATTCAAACGGTGCAAATCAACCAATCCCGCGAAAATTCCCGAATGACCGAGATTGAGCACGCTATTTTTCAAGCCGAGCTTTTGCATTGTGTCGATTAGAAGCGCGGTTACTTCAATATCAGCGTCCAAACTTTCTGCACCGAATAGTTCTGCGCCCGTAATCAAAGGATTGCGCCGTGGCACAGTGCTTTCCGATTTAGTGCGTAAAACTTCCCCGCAATAGCAATAACGGCTAACCGCATCCGTAGGCAGGCGGTGCGCGTCAATTCTTGCAATTTGCGGAGTAAAGTCAGCGCGCACTCCCAGCATTCGACCGCTGATGCGATCGGTGATTTTGAAAGTTTGTAAATCGAGATTTTCACTGCCAGCCAACAGCGAATCTAAAAATTCAGCCAAGGGCGGCATCAATAGTTGATAGCCCCAAGATGCCGTGTTGTCCAAAAATAAGCGGCGCAGTTTTTCGATATGCGCCGCCTGATTGGGCAGAAGTTCGATGATGTCTTCGGGAAGAAGCCAGTGGCGTTTGTTCATTGCCAACCTCGTTTTATTAAAAATTATTCTTCATCTGTTGCATTGACGGGAAAACTTGCACCGTTCCAGCAGTGTTCTGGATCTGGAATGAAAACCAAAGAGCTGTTATCGCTGTTGGTGATGAGCCAGCCACCGACTACGGGCGAACGATACATATCGGCGACCTTGCGGTGTCCGCTTTTCATTTTTTGCCATTCCAGCTTTGGCGCGCCTTTGAACATTTTGTAAAACCTCTTCCAGTCGATGTTTTCCATATCAATTGCGGGGAGATAGTCTTTGAAATTCATAGATTTTTTCCGTGTTTTTTTAGATGTATCAAGATTACCGATAAAGCGGCAGGAGTAATCGCAGGAATGCGAGAAGCTTGCGCAATATCAATCGGTTGCACACGATTGAGTTTTTCCGTAAGTTCCGCGGAAAGTCCGCGCACCGCCGAATAATCAAAAGGTTTGGGCAATAAGGTTTTACCGTGATTTTTAATTTTTTCTGCTTCCTGATATTGCCGTTGGATATAGCCTGAATATTTATGCTCAATTGCAACTTGTTCGGCGATTTCGGCTGACGGTAAATTTTCCTCACTCACGCCCGCAAGGCGCATCACAGCAAGACAGTCGTATTCAGGGCGTTTAATCAATTCTGCCGCCGTCGTGCCTTGTTCCAGATTTTCAACCATTTCGGCTTTGATTTTCAAATTACTCAAACTTTCTGACACAGCAGAAATATCTCGCATTTTTGCTTCAAAAGCACGCATTCTTTTTTCACTTACACAGCCGAGCGCAAAACCAATTGCGGTTAGGCGTTGATCGGCATTGTCTTCGCGCAACAGCAAACGATATTCCGCACGGCTAGTAAACATCCGATACGGCTCACGCGTTCCTTGGGTGATTAAATCATCGGTCATCACTGCAATGTAAGCCTGATCGCGTTCGGGATACCAAGCATCTTTACCTTTAACCCGCAATGCTGCGTTGATTCCCGCCAAAATTCCCTGCGCTGCCGCTTCTTCATAGCCAGTCGTGCCGTTAATTTGCCCTGCGAAGTAAAGATTTTTGATTTTTTTCGTCTCCAAACTGCGCTCTAAATCTTGCGGATTGAAGAAGTCATATTCAATTGCGTAACCTGGACGGACAATCCGCGCGTTTTCCAATCCACGAATAGATTGCACATATTTAACCTGCGCCTCAAAGGGAAGCGAAGTTGAAACACCGTTGGGATAAATCTCTCCGCTGGTCAAGCTTTCGGGCTCTAAAAATAGCTGATGCGAGGTTTTATCGGGAAAGCGCATCACTTTGTCTTCAATCGACGGGCAGTAGCGCGGACCAAACGCATCTTTGATTACACCAGCGTACATCGGTGCTTGATCGATATAAGAACGAATGATGTCGTGGGTTTTTTCATTGGTGCGAGTGATGTAGCAAGAAACTTGCTCGGGGTGCGATTTGGCATCTCCAAGATAAGAAAAAACGGGCAGGGGATTGTCGCCAGCTTGCTCTTCCAAAACCGAAAAATCTATCGTGCGACGGTCAAGACGCGGCGGTGTGCCAGTTTTCATACGGTGCGTATCAAATGGTAAATCCCGCAAAGCTTCCGCTAGCTTGATAGATGGCATATCTGCCGCACGACCGCCCGCAAAATTGTTCAAGCCAATGTGAATTTTTCCCGCAAGAAATGTGCCAGCAGTAAGCACTACCGCATCGGCATAAAAATCAATTTTGTGCAGCGTTTTGACACCGCAAACCTGCGCGCCGTTGTCGGTCAAAATTAGGTCGGTTACGGCGGTTTGAAAAATATCTAAATTTTCTTGGTTTTCTACCATCATCCGCACCGCTGATTTATACAAAGCACGGTCAGCCTGACAACGCGTTGCCCGCACTGCCGCACCTTTACGGCTATTCAAAATCCGCCATTGAATTCCCGCTAAATCCGCAGCCCGCGCCATTATTCCGTCAAGCGCATCAATTTCTTTTACTAAATGACCTTTGCCGATACCGCCAATAGCTGGATTACAGCTCATTTGTCCGATAGTGTCGAGATTGTGAGTAAGTAGAACCGTCCGCACACCACTACGCGCCGCCGCACAAGCCGCTTCAACGCCAGCGTGTCCGCCACCGATAACAATTACGCCGTATTTTGTGTTCATATTTACAAGCTAAAAATTTGCTGAAAAACGCTAATCAACAGTAGGGCAATAACTGGCGTGATGTCGATAATTCCCGCAATCGGCGGCACAAAACGCCGTAAATAACGCATATAACAATATTGACAAGCTTCGGCGGTTTGTAGTAGCGGTTGCTGCTCTGGTGTTTGTAACCAAGAGGCTAAAACCGAAACTAAAATTGCACAAAATTGCAAGCCCAGCCACGATGCAATAAACAAACGCAGAGCAAGCAAAGGCGAATGCAACACGATTAAACCTAAAAGAATTGAGGCTAAAAACGCCGCTATCAGCGTGGTTGGATCAAAGGGAAGTTTGTAAGGAATTTGCTGCTGAATGCGTTTTACTAATTGCCGTAAAGGTTTGAGCAATGGTTCGGTTAGGTCTTTTAGCTTGGAATAAATAGGATTGCCGAAAATTCTCCGCTCCAATTCGCAGTGGAATAAAACGAAAAAAATCGCCACCACAATTTCACAAAATTCAAAAAGCAAAGCCATAAATCACCAATCTTTCGTGATTTCTTCTGATAAAGCACGGCTTCTATCAACCGCTGCCTGCATTGCCGCTTCAACGGTTGCATCAATATTTGCTGTATCAAAATGACTAATCGCCGCTTCGGTTGTGCCACCTTTGGTGCAAATTTTTTGCACTCTTTGGGCAAAATCACCGTCATCTGGATTGTCTAACAGAGCGGTTGCCGCGCCAAGAGCGGTAAGCGAAATGATGTCGTATAACTCATCAGGACTAAATCCAAAGCGTTCGCCAGTTGCCGCCATCGCCTGCATTAAACGGAAGAAATATGCAATCCCGCTACCCGATAAAGCCGTAATGCCATCAATCTGGGTTTCATCATCCAGCCAAACCGCCGAACCGAAAGAAGCAAAAAAATCATCCAAAATTTCTGCTTGCTCTTCATCTACTTCACAATCCGTCCAAATTCCCGTAACCGAAGATTGGCAATTAGCCGCTAAATTCGGCATTGCACGGACAATAATTACATTATCGCCCAAAATCCGACGGTAACTGGCAATATTTATCCCAGCCGCAAAAGAGACAATAACTTTGTCTTGATAATCTGTCTGTTTTATATCTTCTAAAACTTCACGAACTTGATTTGGACGAACTCCGAGGATGAGAAAAGATGCTTTTTCAATAACTGTGCGGTTATCGGTAAAGCATTTGACGGAAAAATCTCTGGCAATTGTCTTGGCAGTTTGCTCTGATTTACAAGAAACCAAAATTTGTTCGGGAGATAAAAAGCTATCCTCCTGCTCTGAATTGTTATTACAACAACAGTCAGAATGCTCGCAATTGTCTTTATTTGTGGAAGAAATAAGCCCAGAAATGATGGCGCGGTTCAAATGACCTGCACCGATAAAAGCAAAAATATCAGTCATAAGCGGAAATTTCAAAAAAATGTTGAATAAAAACGACAAAAAATGCTAACATACGCGCACTTTATTGCTACCTAGTAGTTGTTTTAAATTCATTTGTAGTAATTTATACTTACAAAAACATATAAAGGAATATTTATGGCAGAAGTTAAACTCGATGATCTCTTGCGTTTTACTAATCAACAAGGTGCATCTGACTTGCATTTAAGTTCTGGTTTGCCACCGATGATTCGGGTTGATGGTGATGTTAAAAGATTGGATTTGCCAGTTTTAGAAAATCAAGAATTGCGCAATATGATTTTCGAAATTATGACCGACGCGCAAATGAAATCATTCGAAGAAAAATGGGAAGCTGACTTTTCAACTGAATTGCACGGTGTTTCTCGCTTTCGGGTGAATGTATTCAATCAAAACCGCGGTATTGCGGTAGTTTTTCGGACAATTCCAAGTAAAGTTTTGACTTTGCAAGAAATTCAAGCTCCTGAAAAATTCGTAGATATCATCGATGTGCCACGCGGCTTGGTTTTGGTTACTGGTCCTACGGGTTCAGGTAAATCAACCACTCTTGCAGCGATGATTGACCACATCAACAACAACCGCCATGAGCATGTGCTCACGATTGAAGATCCGATTGAATTTGTGCATACATCTAAAAAATGTCTGGTGAATCAACGGGAAGTTCATAGAGATACTCAAAGTTTCAATAACGCACTTCGCGCTGCACTTCGGGAAGACCCTGACATTATTCTGGTAGGGGAGTTGCGGGACTTGGAAACTATTCGTTTGGCATTGACCGCGGCGGAAACAGGACACTTGGTATTCGGAACACTCCACACTAGCTCGGCTGCAAAAACAATTGACCGTATCATCGACGTATTCCCAGGTGAAGAAAAACAATTGGTTCGTTCGATGTTGTCAGAATCTCTTCGTGCGGTAATTGCGCAAACGCTATTGAAGAAAATCGGTGGCGGTCGGGTTGCAGCTCACGAAGTTTTAGTCGGAACTTCTGCGGTTAAGAATTTGATTCGTGAAGATAAAGTTGCTCAAATTTATTCAATGATTCAAACTGGTGCTCAATACGGAATGCAAACACTCGACCAAAATTTACAAAATTTGGTTCGTAGCGGTCAAGTTGATCGTATGTTGGCAGCTTCCAAAGCACACGATAAAAATACATTTATGTAAATTGATGAGAGGGCGGATAGTTTTGTCCGTCTTCTTTTTTGTTATTCCTTAATATTTTTAGAATGGTTTTGAAGGAACAAGTTTTATGAATATAGCCAAAGAAGAAGTTCGTACTTGGTTTGATAATTTAGTAGCCTTTGCTGATAAAAAGAAAGCTTCCGACATATTTATCAATTCACATATGCCAGTTGCAATCAAAATTGATGGTGATATGAACTACATCTCAAAGGCGATTACCGATGAGGAAGATGTTTATAACATTATTGAAACGATTGCTCGTCCCGAGGCGTATCAAGAATTTTTACGCGAATCAGAGCTCAATATGATGGTGGAAGTGCCTGATGTAAGCTTTTTGCGGGTGAATGTTTATATGCAGAAAAACTTGCCAGGTTTGGTTCTGCGTTTGATTCCAGCGATTGTTCCAGATTTAGATGCTTTGGATTTGCCGCATCCAGAATTGCTGCGTGAATTGGCAATGAAAAAACGCGGTCTTATCATTATGATCGGTGCGACTGGTAACGGTAAATCTACAACTTTGGCGGCGATGGTTAATCACCGTAATGAAAATTCGCAACATCACATCATTACCGTAGAAGACCCAATCGAATTTATGCACAAATCGAAAAAATGCGTAATCATTCAACGGGAAGTTGGTATCGATACCAAGAGTTACGGAACGGCTTTGAAGAACTCTTTGCGGGAAGCACCAGATGTTATTCTCATCGGGGAAATTCGTGATGTTGAAACTATGGGTTATGCAATGCAGTTTGCTGAAACGGGGCACTTGTGTATGGCAACCTTGCACGCCACTGATTCGGTTTCGGCATTGGAACGGATTTACAACTTCTTCCCACTCGACCAACGCGAAAAATTGCAGCTTGACTTATCAGAAAACTTGGTATGTTTGCTCACCCAACGTTTGATGCCTCGTTCTGCTGGCGGTCGGGTTGTAGCGATGGAAATGATGATGGCAACTCCTTACATCAAACAGCTGATTTTGGATGGTCAAATCGACAAAATCCACGATGTATTGGAAAACGGTGATCCTAACCGCGGTGTGTTTAGCTTTAACAAGAACATTTTCGAGCTTTACGAAAAAGGCACTATTGAATATTCCGATGCTCTGAAATTCGTTACCTCGCAAAATGACTTCCGTGTTCGGGTTCGTGCTGAATCTAAACGCAAATTGCCAGAAGAATTGCAATCAGAAGGCGAAATTTTCAGCGTTAAATCTGACTCGAAGTTGGAGCACGAGCTTTTGCAACAGCAGCTTAACGACAAGAAAAAACGGGCAGGAAAATAAGAATGTCGCAATATGCGGCGGCGGATCTAGAAGTATTAAAAGGTCTAGATCCCGTCAGAAGACGGCCGGGTATGTATACCGATACTACCCGGCCTAATCATTTAGCGCAGGAAGTTATTGACAATAGCGTTGATGAGGCTCTGGCTGGGTACGCGAAAAATATTTCGGTAATTTTGCATTTTGACGGTTCGCTTTCGGTTGAAGATGACGGTCGTGGAATGCCTGTTGATATTCACCCCGAGGAAAAAGTCTCTGGGATTGAATTGATTTTGACGCGGCTGCACGCAGGCGGTAAGTTTTCGCATAAAAACTACACATTCTCTGGCGGTTTGCACGGTGTTGGTGTGTCGGTGGTTAATGCTTTATCGACGCGGCTGGAAGCGCAAGTTGTGCGTGGTGGAAAAACTTATGCGATAACTTGTGAAAACGGTGAAGTAACCGTTCCACTCAAAGAGATAGCGGAAGCTCCGAAGCGTGCGCACGGCACGAAAATCCGTTTTTATCCCGATGCGAAATATTTCGATAGCGTAAATTTTTCCGTGCCGAAGCTTGTGCAGTCATTGAAAGCGAAAGCGGTTTTGTGCGCTGGATTGCATATTTCGTTTTTTAATGAGAATGACGGTGCAAGTGAGGAATGGCAATATTCCGACGGCTTGTTGGCATATTTAAGCGAACGGTTAGGCGATGCACAATTTTTGCCGTCCGAGCCTTATACGCTTTCGCATAAAGATGCCGAGCAAGGCGAGATTGATTTAGCACTGTGCTGGCTTGGCGAAGATGAGCATCTTGACGAGGCGGTTTTTGAAAGCTATGCGAATTTAATCCCGACACCAGCGGGAGGCACTCACATTAACGGTTTGCGCACTGGTTTGGTTGATGCGGTAAGAAATTATTGCGAATTGCGTCAGCTTTTGCCGCGCGGCTTAAAACTCGCGCCAGATGATGTTTGGGAAGGATGTCAGTTTGTTTTGTCGGTAAAAGTTCCTGAACCGCAATTTGCTAGCCAAACCAAGGAACGGTTTAGTGCGCGGCAGTGTGCGCCTTGGGTTGCGAGCGTGGTCGGGGCGCAGTTTGAGTTTTATTTGAATGCCAATACTGAATTTGCCGATGCTTTGGCGCAATTGGTGATAAATCATGCGCAGAAGAGAATGCGGGCAGGCAAGAAAGTCGCACGCAAGAAGATTACGCAAGGTCCAGCTTTACCAGGCAAGTTGGCGGATTGTATTAGTCAAGATATTCGTGAGACGGAATTATTTTTGGTGGAAGGTGATTCGGCGGGCGGTTCGGCTAAACAGGCACGCGACCGTAATACGCAAGCGATTTTGCCTTTGCGCGGAAAAATTTTGAATAGCTGGGAGATTGATTCTTCCGAAGTTTTGGGAAGCGATTCGATACACGATATTGCGGTAGCAATCGGTATGGACCCTGGTAGCGATGATTTATCAGGTTTGCGTTACGGCAAAATTTGTATTTTGGCTGATGCGGATTCTGACGGATTGCACATTGCGACTTTAATTTGCGCTCTGATGGTTAAGCATTTTCCAGCTGCGGTTAGGGCAGGGCATTTATATGTTGCGATGCCACCGCTTTACCGTATTGATGCTGGCAAGCGAATTGAATATGCGCTTGACGATGCAGAGCGAGAAGCGACTATCCGTAAGATTAAAAAAGACGGCTTTAACGGAAAAATCAATATCACTCGTTTCAAGGGTTTAGGCGAGATGAATCCGCCGCAATTGCGTGAAACCACGATGCATCCAGACACGCGCCGTTTGGTGCAGCTGAATTTATCGGAGACGGTAGCAGCTGTGGAGGAAACCGCTGATGAGACGGAAACGATGAGTCCTGAAAACCGTATTTTGGATATGTTGCTTGCGAAAAAACGCAGTTCTGACCGTCGTTTGTGGCTAGAAGAGAAGGGCGATATCGCGGAAAGATTGGATTAAATTCCGATGGATGACGATGCGTTTTTGTTTATCGGTGGAATTTATTGCCTAATTGCTGCTTTTTTAAATTTTGATTGGTTCTTCGAGCATTATTTAGCTCGACCATTTGTCGCGATGTTCAGGAGAAATGGGGCGAGAGTTTTTTATGCTCTGTTAGGAATACTTCTGCTTTTTGCGGGGATTAAGTAATTTTTTGATAACTTACTGTTTATCAATAATAGCAACTCAAATTGAGTAAAAATTAACGGATTAAATATAAATATCAATTTATTTTTTAACACTAAAACACGGAAAGGAAAATATGGCAGGTCATAGTAAATGGGCAAATATTAAGCATAAAAAAGCAAAAGAAGATGCAAAACGCGGCAAGGTTTTTACCCGCATAATTCGTGAGTTGACGGTTGCAGCGCGCCACGGCGGTTCTGATGTTAATTCGAATCCGCGTTTGCGTCTTGCGGTTGCGAAAGCTCAGGCGGAAAATATGCCGCGTGATACCGTTGATAGAGCGATAAAACGCGGTGCTGGTGAGCTTGACGGTCAGCAGATGGAAGAAGTTCGTTTTGAAGGTTACGGTCCGTCTGGTGTTGCAATTATTGTCGATTGTCTTACAGATAACAATAATCGCACGGTAGGGGAAGTCCGCCACGCTTTTTCCAAATGCGGTGGAAATATGGGCACGAGCGGTTCGGTTGCGTATCAATTTAAGGAAATCGGAGTTTTATTTTTTGAAACTGTCGAAAATGAAGACGCTTTGATGGAAGCAGCTTTGGAAGCGGGAGCAGCGGATATCGAATTCTCCGACGGTTCAGCGGAAATTATTACCGAACCGAGCGATTATGCCGCTGTTTATGAAGCTTTAACCGCTGCAGGTTTCACTCCTAGTGAGAGCGAAGTAACTTTGCGAGCAGAAAATCCATCGCCTGTTTCCAAAGAAGATGCGGAAAAAGTCGAAAAACTCATCGATATGTTAGAAGAATTAGACGATGTGCAAACCGTCGTAACTAATGCAGAATTTCCAGAAGAAGAATAATTTTTTTAGACGAAAAATTACTTGTTATTCGCAAAACCTCCGTCTTTTGATGGAGGTTTTATTTATGAATAAGTGAAAATGGCAACCGAAGTTGTTTTTATAAATTAAAAAATGAATTAAAAGAAACTTTTATTGAAAATAACTTCTAATTCTTTTTTTAGAGAATTTAATTCATTGCTTAAATTTTTATCTGGTAATACACCTTCATCTACTAGTGGATAGATCATATAGTCATTTCGCATCAAAGTAACAAAATATGTTACAATAATTTTTTCAGCTAATTTGGAGTATTTATTTATGGCTTATGACATTAAATTTAAGGAAAAAACGCTAGAAATTTTAGCAAAATTGAACGGTAATGTGCTTCAA
>JAFUTP010000062.1 GCA_017484165.1 Cardiobacteriaceae bacterium
AAATCAACCGAATAGGCAATAAAAAACCTCCCTGTTTGGGAGGTTATGGGGGATTGTTGTGTGGGTCAGTGGATACCCCGTCTATGCGAATGCACACATATACCACGCGAGCTTCTTTTAACCACACTGCTCTTATTACAGTCGATATCTCTAGATACTCTCCCCTCTCAAATGCATGTGTTTGTATATGGTTTGTACCGTATACTTCGTACAAGATTTGGGGGGCGGCTATAACAATAAGCTGGTTGAAAAAAGGCTTTCCCCTATTATAGCCCACCCCGATTTGGGGGGCGGCTATATACCCCACAAACGCATAACAAATACTGAATAAATTCATACGATTAAATTAACATCAACTATTTTTGTATGAACACTTCATACCGCAGTCGTATAAATAAATCACTAATTTTTACCGCGAATATTGATTTTCCGCTGTGGTTATGTATTAACTTGTTCGACAAATGATGAATTTTTTTTACGGTGTGAATAACGACTACTGCAAGATTTTTCGCCTGTGGCGCAAAATGACGGTCGCGGCAAGTTTTTCGCGGTAGCCAAAATGACGGTAAAACTGCCAAACACTGCTGCCGTCATCCTGAGCGAAGCGAAGGAACTGTTGATAGATTTTTCGCTTCGCTCAAAATGACGGCGGCGACGGGAAGATTTTTCGCTGCGCTCAAAATGACGGACGCGGCAAACAAATGTGGGCTGGTAGGGTGGGCAACTGGTTGCCCACGCGGTCTTAATTTTTCCGTTTTAATTTTTCAGCTAGCCCGAACTAGTTTTGTTGTCATTTTTACCGCGAAGCATAAAAATCCCAACAATCACCATTTCCGCGTGGGCAACAAGTTGCCCACCCTACGGTTCAAAATTACGGTTACGGCAAGATTTTTCGTTGCGCTCAAAATGACGGCGAATAAAGCAAAAAATCCGCAATAAAAAAGGGAGGCATTGCTCCCTCTTTATTTACCGTAATTCAAAGTGTTACAAAACCAATCGTCGGTAATCGTTGAGTAATTTTCCTAAATAACTAATCATCTTTGCGCCGAGAGCACCGTCGATGATGCGGTGGTCGTAGGAAAGTGATAGCGGTAGGAGTAGGCGAGGGTTGAATTTTTCGCCGTCCCAAACTGCTTCGATTTTGCTTTTAGAAACTCCCAAAATTGCCGCTTCTGGGGTATTGACGATTGGAGTGAAATATTCTCCGCCCAATCCGCCTAGCGATGAAATAGTGATGGATGCGCCGCCAAAATCGGAAGGTTTAAGTTTTCCAGCACGGGCTTTTTTGCCGAGTTCAGCCAGTTCAGCTGCGGTTTCGAAAATTCCTTTTTTATCGGCATCGCGCAACACTGGCACAACCAAACCGTCTGGGGTATCGACCGCTATACCGATATGGAAATATTTTTTTATCACCAGAGATTTTGCGTCTTCGGAAAGTGAGGAATTAAATCGTGGAAATTCCTGCAAGGCGCGGCAAAGTGCTTTGACGATAAACGGTAAAAGACTTACGCGCACTCCGAGTTTTTCCGCATCGATTTTGAGTGCTTGACGGAAACTTTCTAAATCAGTGATATCGACTTTATCGAATTGAGTAACCATCGGTACATTGAGCCAAGCGCGGGTCATCGCTTCGCCTGTGAGTTGATTTATCCGTGAAAGTGCTTGATTTTCGATTGCGCCATATTTTGCGAAATCAACTTTCGGAACTTTGGGAATTGCACTTGCTGCCGAAGTTGTGAACATCACAGCAGAGCCTGAATTATGCGTTTGCAATTTTGCTTTGACCCACAATTTGACATCGCTTTCGACGATGCGTCCTTTGCGTCCCGTGCCTTTAATTTTTCCTAAATCCGCTCCGAGTTCGCGGGCAAATTTTCTTACCGACGGGCTGGCATAAGCTTTGGCAAATGCTTCTTCATCGATATTGCTGCTGATATCTACCGTATCCGTTTGTGGCGATTTTTCTGCCGCAGCTTCGATTTCTAGCGGTTGAGTAGAACGAGCAAACTCTGGCTGCTGCAAATCAAATTCGGTTTCCTTGGCTTCGATTTTGGTATCGGTGCTGACATTGGCTTGCGTCTCTTGCACGCTACTCATAATTTGACCGACTAAATCGCCAGATTTCACTTTATCGCCAGCTTTGAGCACGATAGAAATGATGATTCCTGCAATTTCGCTTGGCACTTCCATCGAGGCTTTATCGGTTTCCAGTGTGAGCAAGGTATCGCCGACATTGACATTTTGCCCTTTGCTGACTGCTATTTCGACGACATTTACCTCATCATTTGTGCCTAAATCTGGCAAGTGGAAGGGAATAATTTCGCCAGCACCATCGACAAACCCTGCGCTGTCGGCGGTGTTTTGTTCGAGGGTTGTTGCTTTGTTTTCCGTTATTGCCGTGTTGTTATCCGTATTTACTGCATCGGCGATATTCACAATTGCAACGCGGTCGCCAGTTTTGACTTTGTCGCCAGCTTTGAGTAAGAGCTTTTCGACTACGCCTTCGCAATCTGACGGCACTTCCATCGAAGCTTTATCGTTTTCGAGTTCCGCTACGGTTTGTTCTTTTTGGATTTTGTCGCCAACTTTAATTGCCACGCTTACAACTGACACTTCTTCATCTGAACCGATATCGGGGATTTTTAATTCGTATTGCATTTTCAATGTCCTCCCAAAATTAGCGGTAGAGCGAGAATGGCGCATCGCTGTTGATTTGATATTTGGCAATAGCATCAGCGACGGTGTCAGCAGAAATTTTTCCTTCATCGGCAAGAGCTTTCAAAGCCGCAATTGCAATATGACGGCTGGATACCTCAAAGAAATCGCGCAAGTTTTGCCGTAAATCGGATCTACCGTAACCGTCAGTGCCAAGCGTAGTCATTTTGCGATTTGGCGGTAAATAGGCACGGATTTGCTCTGGATAAGCACGAACATAATCGGTTGCGGCAACAATCGGACCGTCAAAGCCGTGCAATTGTGTTGCAAGGAAACTTTGCTTCGGCGCAGCAGTCGGATGCAGACGGTTATAGCGTTCAACTTCCGCACCGTCGCGAGCAAGCAGAGTAAAACTCGTGCAGCTCCACACATCGCTTGCAATATTCCAATCATCTTTAAGTAGTTTTGCAGCTTGGATTGCCTCGTTCAAAATCGTTCCCGAGCCGAAAAGTTGCACTCTCGCTCCGTCGGATTTTTCGCCTTTTTGCACCAAGTGCATACCGCGCAAAATTTCTTCTTCGGCGGTTTTATGCTGTGGCATTGGCGGTTGCGGATAGTTTTCGTTCATTAGTGTGATGTAGAAGAAAACATCTTCCTGCTCCTGATACATACGGCGCAAACCGTCGCGAATAATTACCGCGACTTCGTAACCGTAAGAAGGGTCGTAAGGAATACAGTTCGGAATGAGCGAGGCTTGCACCATCGAATGACCATCTTCATGCTGCAAACCTTCGCCGTTAAGAGTTGTGCGACCTGCCGTGCCACCAAGTAAAAAGCCGCGCGCTCGTTGATCGCCCGCAGCCCAAGCAAAATCGCCAAAGCGTTGAAAGCCGAACATCGAGTAATAAATGAAAAACGGAATCATCGGTTGGTTATGCACGGAATATGCCGTTCCAGCCGCGATAAAGTCGCAAAGTCCGCCCGCTTCGTTGATGCCTTCCTGAATAATTTGACCTTTGATGTCCTCTTTGTAATACATCAACTGTCCCTTATCTTGCGGAACATATTGCTGACCTTTTTGATTCCAAATGCTGTATTGACGGAACATCCCCTCCATACCGAAAGTCCGCGATTCATCAGGAACAATCGGGACAATGCGGTGTCCGAGATTTTTATCTTTCATCAAAATATTGAGAACACGGACAAACGCCATCGTGGTGGAAATATCGTGTCCCTCCGATGAGCCGTGCAAAATCGGTTCAAATGCACCGAGTTCAGGAATTTGTAAGGCGGTAGATTTTTGCCGACGGCTCGGAACATAACCATTGAGAGCCTGACGGCGTTCGTGTAGATAACGGAAAGCTTCGCTGTTTTTGTCAAGTTCTAAAAAGCCGACTTTTTTGATGTTTTCGTCGGTGATATCGATTTTGAAACGATCGCGGTAATGTTTGAGCTGTTCGGTGCTCATTTTTTTCGCCTGATGCGCAATATTTTGACCTTCACCCGCATCGCCCATACCGTAACCTTTAATCGTCTGCGCCAAAATTACCGTCGGTTTGTTGTTGCGCACCGCACGGTGATAAGCGGCATAAACTTTCTGGGCATCATGTCCGCCGCGTTGCAGTTTCCAAATTTCCTCATCGGTCATATCCGCAACCATAGCTTTGAGTTCAGGACTGTTGAAAAAATATTCCCGAACATAAGCACCGTCTTTGGATTTGAAAGTTTGATAGTCGCCATCCAAGCATTCGGTCATTCGTTTTTGCAAAATACCGTCTTTGTCCTTGGCAAGCAATTTATCCCAGCCAGAACCCCAAACTACCTTGATAACTTCCCAGTCGCAGCCGCGAAATTCAGCTTCTAACTCCTGAATAATTTTGCCATTACCGCGAACTGGACCATCCAAGCGTTGCAAATTGCAGTTAATCACGAAAATTAAGTTGTCGAGCTTTTCCCGTCCCGCCATCGAAAGCGCACCGCGAGCTTCGGGTTCGTCCATTTCACCATCACCGCAAAAACACCAAACTTTACGGTCGGACGGTTCTAACAAGCCACGGTCTTCCATATATTTAATGAAGCGAGCTTGATAAATAGCCATCATCGGACCAAGCCCCATCGATACCGTCGGGAATTGCCAAAAATCTGGCATTAACCAAGGATGCGGATAAGAAGAAAGACCATTACCGCCAACTTCTTGTCGGAAATTATTAAGTTGCTCTTCAGAAAGCCGTCCTTCCAAAAAAGCACGGGCATAAAAACCAGGCGCGCTATGACCTTGGAAAAACACAATATCACCGAGATGACCGTCCTGACCACGCCAAAAATGATGCTGCCCGACTTCATAAAGCGTTGCCGCCGAGGCAAAAGAAGCAATATGCCCACCGACATTCGTATGCTTGCCAGCGCGAATTACCATCGCCGCCGCATTCCAGCGAATTACCGAACGGATAACTCTTTCCAGCCGTAAATCACCTGGATAAGTCGGCTGATCTTCGGGAGGAATAGTGTTTATATAAGGAGTTGTTCCCACACCTTTGCGACCACCGCTGACATTCGCGCGCTGCGAAATTTGCGTAATTAAAAAATTTACCCGTTCATCACCGTCGCGTTCTTTGACATCGTCAATCGCTGCAAGCCATTCTTTGGTTTCTATTGGATCAATATCCTTCCCAAGTTGATCAACCATTTTTTTAAGTCTCCTGATTAAATATGTAAGGCTTATGGGCGTGTCTAAAAATTCGTCATTTTGAGCCGTAGGCGAAAAATCTCTATCGGCAGTTTCTTTGCTGCGCTCAGGATGACGAGGGGTAAATAGAACTATCCTAAATTTAGCTGCGCCCTTATCTATAAATAGTTATAGATAAAGCCAAAATGAGCGTCAAATTGATTTTATATCGTAAGTATTGAATTTTTTATAATAAAAATATGCTTTTCAACATTAGGTATTTTTTATGGAAGACAAAAGAATTAAATGGTTATGCCGCCGCGGAATGAAGGAATTAGATTTATTGATGGAAACATATTTCGCAAATAATTTTCCCAAGCAATATGACAAGCGGCAACAAGCCTTTTTGAAGCTTCTCGAATATCAAGATCCTACAATCGTGGATTTATTATTCAAGCGGATTAAAGATGAAGATGAGGAAATAAATAATTTAATTAGCGAATTATTAGAAATAAAGATAAGAAATAGCGCAAATGATTAGATTTTTTTGAGGCAAGAGATGCAAAAAATAATACTGTTTGTATTAGTAATCGCGTCAGCAGGAGGAATTGCTTTTTATAAAAATCAGCAATTAACTAGCGAACAAAATAATACTAATCAAATTAAAGCTAACGGTAGAATTGAATTAACTCGATATTATGTGCAAGCATTATACGGTGGAAGAGTAGAAAATTTAAGTATAGAAGAGGGGCAAAATATTCAAAAAGGGGATAATATTTTAGAATTAAAAACAGACGAAATAGTAGAAAAAAGAAAGGTATTAGAGGCGGCAAAAAAACGCGCAGAACAACAAGTTATTAGAGCAAAATCTGCCGCAGAGAGGGCAGAAAATATTATCAAAAGGAGTGCAGGAGCAGCAGCGCAAAGTAAGGCGCAAACTCAATCCCTGCAAGCACAACTCGCAATCGCTGAAAATGATTTGAAAAACGCCCAAAAGCTGCGTAAAGATAATCTCATTTCCGCATCAGAATTAACTCAACGGCAAAAAAGTAAAGAAGCGCAAACCGCTGCCGTGAAAGCCGCAAAAGCAGGTGAAGTGCAAACCAATTCCGCCGAAGAAGAAGCAAAATCCGCCTTAAAAGAAGCATTAGCAGCAGTTCATGAGGCAGAAGCCGCAGTTGAACAAACGGATGCGGAAATCGCCGCACTCGATGCAACGATAAAAGAAATGCAAATCAAAGCACAAGTTAGCGGAAGAGTGGAATATGTAACGATAAAAGAAGGACAAGTGGTCGGAGGGGGGCAAATTTTAGCCGCGATAGTTAATCCAGAAGAAATAGAATTAGATATATTTTTATCCCTTGCACAACTAGCAAGAGTGCAAATAAATCAAGCTGCCAGTATAAAAATTGAAGGCTTTGAGGTGGAAATGCCAGCAAAAATTATCCGTATTGCCGATAATGCACAATTTACTCCCAAATATGTTGAAACCGCAAATGAAAGAGCAAAACTTTTATACCGTGTAACCTTAAAGATTGATGAAAAACAAGCGGCAGAGTATAAAAATTTTATGCGTGGAGGTGTGCCAGCAGTGGCGGTGATAAAAATATAAATAAAATATTTTTTATAAAAACAGTGTAAAAAACGCGGCTTAAAAAACCGCGTTTTTTTATAGCTTGCAATTTATCTTTGAAGTTAAACTGAACGACTATATTATTGGGCGTATCTAAATTTAAGGTTAGTTCTATTTTTCATCATCGTCATCCTGAACATAGCGAAGGATCTGCCGATAGATATTTTTCGCCTACGGCTCAAAATGACGAATTTTTAGATATGCTTTATTTTCTTTGCTGCTCGATTGGCAATTGCTCCGAAGTTCGACCGTATCTTCTTTCGCGTTTTTTGAATGAATTCAAAGCTTTATCAAATTCTTCGCGCGCAAAATCAGGCCATAAAACATCGGTAAAGTAAAACTCGGCATAAGCCATTTGCCAAAGCATAAAGTTGCTTATTCTTTTTTCACCGCCTGTGCGAATGTATAAATCTGGATCTGGAATATCAGAAAGCATTAAATTTGCCGCTAAATCAGCTTCGGTTATTTCTTTTTTTTCTGCGGCAAAAAGTTTATTTACCGCTTGCAAAATATCCCATTTTCCACCGTAATCCAATGCTAGCGTAAAAGTCATCGCAGTATTCTTTTCGGTTAATTTTTCAGCCTTTTCGATATGTTCGCGTAGGGTTTTAGATAAGTTATTGCGATTACCGATAACGCGCAAACAGATGTTATTTTTATGATAAAGAGTAACTTTTGCTTGCACTAATGATAGAAATAATTCCATTAGAAAATTAACTTCTTCAATAGGTCTGCGCCAATTTTCGGTTGAAAAAGCAAAAACAGTTAAATATTTAATTTGCTCATCAAGGCAGAAATTGATTACATTTTCCAGCGTATCTACCCCTTTTTTATGTCCAAAGATACGGGGTAAATGTTTTTGTTTTGCCCATCTACCGTTGCCGTCCATTATTATTGCAATATGGTCGGGGATTTCTGAATAAGAGGGTATTTTTTGTGTTGCAGAAAGTGTCATAAATTATCTCGGATAAATATTGAAAAGGGTAAAAAAAATAATTGCGATAGGGGAAAAAATTAACCGCGAAACTCTAAAAATTTAGCCTTATCTTCGATTAGTAAATAAGGATTTCTTTTGATTTGAGAGCCTAATTTTTCATAAGGCACATCACCGTAACTATGCCCCGTAAAAAGCATTAAATCAGGCGACATTTTTTTTATTTTTTGCAATGTTTCGAACATTTCGGCAGTATCACCGCCTGGCAAATCTGTTCTACCGCAACCGTTGATGAATAAGGTGTCGCCTGTAATTAAATTGCTAGCAATTTCATAACAAATGCTGCCTTTTGTATGACCAGGAGTTAAATGACATTTGATTTTATTGTTACCGAAGGCTATTTCATCTTGGTCGTGCAAGGCAATTGCATTTCTAGGGCAGTCGTCCCAGTATGGAATTTCTGCTTCTGCGATATATAAAGGAATATTCTTATTATGGAATACTTCAACCGCATTACGGTGATCAAAATGCGAATGGGTGAGCAAAATACCGATTAAATTCAACTTTTTTTCTGCAATAACAGATTTGATAAAGTCAGCTTGCCAAGCTGGATCAACGATTAGAGCATTATTATTAGTTTTATCTACGATTAGATAGACAAAATTATCATAACCGCCAACGAATATTTGAAGTATTTCTATACTCTTTTCAGCATTATTTTCCATATTATTTTTGCCCCAATAGTTGAATTATTTATGCGCTTTCATAATGCGAGATTTTTCTCTATTCCAATCTCTTTCTTTTTCGGTATGTCTTTTATCGAATTCTTTTTTACCTTTTGCAATTGCGATATTTACTTTCACAAAACTCTTCTTCCAATACATATTTACAGCCGTAACAGTGTAACCTTCTCTTTCGGTGGCAATAATTAGTTTTGCTATTTGATTTCGATGCAAGAGTAGTTTTCTACTCCTTTGAGATTCAGGAACAATATGGCTTGAAGCAGAGGCAAGAGGGGTAATAATTGCACCGATGAGATAAACTTCTCCGTTCTTAATCAAAACATAACTATCTTTTAATTGAATTCTTCCAGCGCGCAGAGATTTCACTTCCCAACCTTGCAAGGCAATTCCCGCTTCGAAATGTTCTTCTAAAAAGAAATCGTGGAGTGCTTTTTTGTTACTGGCAATTTGGTTTGATGGGCTGCTCTGTTTTTTCATTATTTATCCTTTGTTAAAATATATTTTTAGTCCTATGTTATTAACTAGTCTTTATGATTTTTTATAAAAAGGAATTTGTATTGTGCCACAGATAATTAAGTCGAAAAAGCTTCCGTATTCTCCTGAAAAACTATTTGATTTAGTTGCTGATGTTGAAAAATACCCTGAATTTTTACCTTGGTGCGGCGGTGCAAAATTAGTCAAGAGAGATGAAAAAGAAATTGTCGGCACGCTGGTTTTAGCCAAAGGCGGATTGCGTAAATCCTTTACAACCCGTAATATTTGTAATTACCCCAACAGAATGGATATAGCCCTAGTTGAAGGTCCATTTAAGTCATTAAATGGGCATTGGGAGTTCAAAAAAATTGATGAAGGTTGTGAAGTTAGTTGTTGTTTGCGCTTTGAAATTCCTTTTTTATTACAACCAATTTTGGGTTCTGTTTTGGAATATATGGCAAATACGATGGTAGAAAGTTTTGCCAGAAGAGCAGCGGTTGTTTATCCCGATAATCATGAAGTTATTGATATTCCTCCCGAGAAATAGGAAAAGTCCTTGATTAAGGTTATTGTGGTTTATGCTGAAAGTGATTTGCAAAAGCAAATTGAGCTTAATTTAGAAGATGAAGTTTCTCTTTTTGATGCGGTGCAAAAATCTCACATTACAGATTTTTTCCCCGATTTAGATTTGGAGCATTGTGATTTTGGGATTTTTGGCAAAACAAGTCCGAAAAATCAACTGCTTGCTGATGGCGACCGAGTAGAAATTTATCGTCCGCTGCTTTGTAATCCAGCTGAAATGCGCAAAATGCGGGCGAAAAGAAATCGTTCTGTATAACAATGTATTTTTGTTGTCATTATTTGTAAATATTTTTATCATTTGAATTATTACCGCCCGAGTGGCGGTATTTTTTTATCCACCTGTATGTGATTGTCATTCAAATGAATTATTTCATTATGTTTTTGTCTTATTTGCACCGTGAAGTATTCGCGAAATGTGGAAAAGTTTCCCAGAAATGTGGGGAAAAATCGTAATTTTTATGTTAAGTCGTTGAATTTATAAGAAAATAATTTCTCCCACTTTTTTGCACCAAATTGTGGAAAAACTCGATTTTGCGGTGGAAAACTAGCATTTTTATTTGCAAATTTGCGTATTTTTAATGCTTTTGCTAGTGAAATTGCTGTTTGTAGCCGTGAATATGATTTTTGCTTGAAAAGTGGGAAAAAGTGCAATAAACTTTTTTGACATTTTTCTTTACAAATTTTTTCATTTTTGGTGCGCAATGTTCAACGGTATCTACGAATTACAGCTTGATAGCAAGGGACGCTTGTCTGTTCCTGCGAAGTTGCGTGCGATTTTGGAAGAGGAATGTGCGGGAAATTTGGTGCTGACCGCTGATTTAGACAAAAACCTTTTGCTCTACACCCAAGCGGAGTGGGCAAAGGCTTCGGCGAAATTGGAAAAACTCTCTTCGGTGGAAAAACATGCTCGCACGATTAAGCGGCTTTATCTCGGTCATGCCAGCGAGTGCGAAATGGATGCAACGGGAAGAGTGCTAATTCCACCGATGTTGCGCAAATTTGCGGAACTTGCTAAATCGGTAGTGCTGACGGGAATGGGTAACAAATTAGAAATTTGGGACAAAGACCGTTGGGAAAGCATCAATAACGCGGGACTTGAAGAACTGGCGCAAGAAGGCTTTGACTTCGGTAGCGAATTAGAGGCTCTGTCGATATGACGGGACATATTTCGGTTTTGCTGGAAGAAGCGGTTTCTGCTTTGCGGGTTGTTCCGTCTGGCGTTTATTTAGACGCAACTTTCGGTCGTGGCGGTCATAGTCGTCGGATTTTGGCGCAGTTGGATACGGGCAAGCTTTATGCCGTCGATCGCGATCCAGAGGCGCAAGTTGCAGCAGCGGAAATTAAACAAGCGAATTTTTCTTTTCAGAAATCGCCGTTTAGTGCGATTGGAGAGCTTTTTTCGCCTGAATTCTTTGACGGAATTTTGTTTGATTTAGGAGTTTCTTCTCCGCAGCTAGACCAAGGAGAGCGCGGTTTTTCTTTTTTACAGGAAGCGGCTTTGGATATGCGAATGGATAACAGTCAGGGTATTACGGCGCGTGATTGGCTGATGCAGGTTGAGGAAGGGGAATTAGCGCGTGTGATTTGCAATCTTGGTGGTGAGCCGTTTTCGATTGCTAAACGCATTGCCAGAGCGGTTTTTGCAGCTCGTGAGCGGATTTTTACTACTACCGAGCTTGCCGAAGTTATCTCTGCTGCCGTGCCTAAAAAGCATTACAAGCCGCATCACCATCCCGCTACTCGCAGCTTTCAGGCGATTCGAATGATGGTCAATGACGAGCTTGCTGAAATTGCCAAAGCGATGGAAGCGGCAGTTGGATTGTTGAAATCAG
This sequence comes from Cardiobacteriaceae bacterium, assembly GCA_017484165.1. Lineage (GTDB taxonomy): Bacteria > Pseudomonadota > Gammaproteobacteria > Cardiobacteriales > Cardiobacteriaceae > RGIG9182. The sequence continues at coordinate 11,519 of JAFUTP010000062.1, forward strand.
GAGGCGTTTTGGCGGTGATTACTTTTCACGATGGAGAAGACGCTTTGGTGAAACGCTTTATGCGCAGTAAAGAAGGAATTGAGATGCCAAAAGAAATTCCCGTAACCGATAACCGCAGGATGGGACAAGTGTTGGAGATGCAAGCAGCACTAAAACCGACAGAGGCGGAAATAAAGCGTAATCCTCGGGCAAGAAGTGCTCGTTTGCGAGTTGCGACGAAGTTATGAATTTTTTTGTTTTTTTATGACTTACATAAAACTTATCTGATTTTTTGGAACTGTTCTATATGAAACTTTTGCTTTTTATCCAATTTTGTTTGATTGTCGGTGTTGCGGTTAATTCGATGAAAGTGATTGATTTCACTCAGCAGCGGATAGCTTTGACGGGGGAAGTTCATCAGTTGAAGGTGGAGCGCGATAAATTGAATTCTGACTGGACGCAGCTCTTGCTTATTCAGAAAACTTTGGTGAATAACCATATGGTGGATAGAGCAATTAAAAACGGTTTGAGAATGCAGTCTCCGCTTTCTGGTCAAGTTGTTTATTTGGATGTCAAATGAGCGGGGCGGCGGCTAGTAAATACGGTGAAAATCCCCGCATAGTTGTGATTGCGGTAGGGTTTTTATTTGTCGTCTGTTTCATTATTGGAAGACTATTCGGATTGCAGATTGAGGCGCACCGTTACTATGTAGAAATGGCGGATAAACGGGCTTTGCGGATTGTCTCTGAAATTGCGCTGCGGGGAATGATTATTGACCGTGAAGGCGAACCCGTTGCGGTAAGTTCGCCCGTAAGTTCTATTGTGGCTGATCCCAAGCTTCTTACTGAAACTTTGCAGAATGATTTAATCGAATTCAAAGAAAAATGTATTCAAGAAGGCTTAAACGAAGATAACCAGCTCATTTGCGACTTTATTTTTTCTAATGCCAATCTTTCCGATGAAATGCTTTTTACTTTGTATAAACAGAACAAATTGGAAGATTTAGCGGCACTGTTGCAGATGGGCGTTGATGATTTAATCGCTGATATTGAAGAGCGGAAAAATCGTCGTTTTTACTATTTGAAGCGGCAAGTTCAGCCCGATGTAACCGAAAAAATTATTGCTTTGGGATTGCCTGGAATCTTCCGTAATGATGGTTTTAATCGTTTTTATCCTGATGCGGAACTACTCGGACAAATTGTTGGTTTTACCGATGTTGAAGAGCGCGGGCAGGAAGGAATTGAAAAGCAATATGACGAATGGTTGCGCGGTCAGAAGGGCAAGGTAAAAGTTGTAACTTCTGCTTCTCGCGGACGCAAACCGATTGCGGTTATCGGTGAGGAAGAGGCAACAATTCAAGGGCAGGAGCTACAACTTTCAATTGACAAGCGGATTCAGTATGTGATGCGCCGTGAGCTTGCCGTAACCCAAAAGGAATACCGTGCGAAGTCGGCATCGGCGGTGATGATTGATGTTAAAACTGGCGAAATTTTGGCGATGGTGTCCTTGCCAGACGGTAATCCCAATAACAGCGAAGAGCGCAAGCCTGAACTTATGAAAAACCGCATCATTACTGATGTTTTCGAGCCAGGTTCAACGATGAAACCGATTGCGATGGCTGGTGCGTTGGACGCTGGGGTAATTAGCAAGAAAACTTATTTTCCGACTAATGGTCATATGAATGTCGGTAAAGGCGTGGTTAGAGATCCGCGTAATTACGGCACATTGGACGCAACGGGGATTATTCGCAAGTCTTCGAATATTGGTATGGCGATGATTGCGCAAAAAATGCCGCGGGCGAAGTATTACGACTATATGCACCGTATGGGCTTTGGTGAGCCGACTGGCTTGCGTTTTCCAGGTGAGCAGCGCGGTATTCACCGTAATCCGAAAAAACTCGACGATTTTTCCTATGCAACGACATTTTTCGGTTACGGCATTTCCGCGAACGCTTTGCAAGTGGCACAAGCTTATGCGACGCTGGCAAATCACGGGGTAAAAGTGCCCTTAACCTTGATTAAACGCGACCACATCATTGAAGGCGAGCAAGTGATTAGTCGGCAGGCAGCTGATGCGGTGGTGGAAATGATGCTTTCGGTTGTGCGTGAAGGTGGAACGGGAACGCGGGCGAATACCGCAAGTTATACGGTTGCTGGTAAAACGGGAACGGCGCGGAAAATCGTTAATCGTCATTACAGCGATACTTTGCACCGTGCGCTTTTTGCGGGAATTGCACCTGCTACTAATCCGCGGATTGCGGTGGTGGTGGTGATTGATGAACCGCAAGATAAAAGCGGTGCTGGTGGTATCGTTGCTGCTCCTGTGTTTTCACGGATTACGGAAAACTCTTTGAAATTGCTCGGTGTTTTGCCCGACAAAATCAACTTAAACGATGCGGTGCATTTGAAAATCAATGCCGAGCAGTTCAAGGTTGATGAAACAACGGCAAATAACGAACGCTAAAAAACTACTGCCGCAACTGGATTTGCGGCATTTTTTATAGAAAAAAGACCAATGACAAAAATTTTGAATGAATGGCTTATGGATTTTGGCGGCGGTGATTTGCCCGCTTTGCCAGTAGAAAAAATCGCCGCAGATAGCCGTGAATTAGATGCGAAAACTTGGTGGATTGCGCGTGCGGGAATTTCTTCGCACGCATTGGATTATTACAACGAAAACATCGAATGCGCAGGGGTTATTTATGAACCGCCATATCAAAATCCGCCGCAGAACGCTTTTGCGCTGCCAGCTCTTGCAACAGATTACGGAAATATTGCCGCGAATTTTTTTGATTTTCCATCTAAAAAATTGCGGCTAATTGGAGTAACAGGCACGGATGGGAAGTCATCGCTTGCTTATTTTCTTGCACAAGCAACAAATGGCGCGATGATTGGCACTATCGGTAATGGGAAAATTGCCGCGCTCGTTGCTTCGAATAACACTACGCCCGATGCTTTTTCTAATCAAAAACTCTTGGCGGAATTTGCTGCCGATGGCATTCAGACGGTTGCGATGGAAGTTTCCTCACATGCGCTTGACCAAAATCGCGTGCAGGGACTTTGTTTTGACACGGTAGTGTTTAGCAATTTAAGCCGCGACCATTTTGACTATCACGGCAATCAGGAAAATTATTTTCAAGCCAAGGCGAAGTTGTTTCAAAGACCGTCGCGCTTTGCGGTAATCAATATTGATGATGCATTCGGACGACGCTTGCTTGCTGAAAAACTCGTGCAAGCTGGTGAAATTTGCACGATTTCTACTCGCAGGCAAGAACGGCTTGATATGGCTCATCATCACATCGCGGCGAAAAATATTTTGCAAAACTCTTCTGGCATCAGCTTTGAGCTTGTTTATTTTGCGGCGAATACACAGCAAGCCGAGACGGTAGAAATAAATTCCGCGCTTTGGGGAAGGTTTAATGTTGATAACTTGTGTAACGCAGCGGCTTGTTTGCTTGCAGGCGGATTGAAATTGTCAGAAGTCGCGGAAAAGTTACGGCAAATCCGCGGCGCGACAGGGCGGGCAGAAATTTTTCCTTTTAGCCAAAACCGCCGCGCAATTGTTGATTACGCCCATACTCCGAAAGCGTTGGAAAGCGTTATTTCAGGAATTCGCGACCATATTTCGGGAAAACTTACGGTGGTTTTCGGTTGTGGCGGAGATCGCGACCGTGGCAAAAGACCGTTAATGGCACAAGTGGCAGAAAAACTCGCCGACCGCATAATCATCACCAACGACAATCCTCGTTCGGAAGAACCAGAGCAAATCATCGTAGAAATCAAGCAGGGACTGGAAAATACCCAAGATGCGGTAGTTATTTTCGACCGTAAAAGCGCAATTGAAGCAGGACTTGCAAGTTTGCAAGAAGGCGATTCGCTGTTGGTTGCTGGCAAGGGACATGAGGATTATCAAATCATCGCGGGCAAAAAAATCCATTTTTCCGACCAGGAAGTGATACGGGAATTTATTGCAACAGCACTGGTATGAAAAAACATCCAAATAAACATATCCGCGATGCAATTGAATTTGCCTTGCAAAACGGTTGGGAAATTGTTCCAGCAGGAAAATCGGCGCATGCATTTTGTCGTTTGCGTTGTGTTAAAAAACATACGGAACATCAAATGAGTGTGTGGAGCACACCGAGAAATCCAGAATTACACGCCAAATAAATTTTGCGAAAAATCAAGGAATGCTTATGAATTCTTACCATTTCACCATTTTGCTGCGTGATGCGGTTTATCAAGATGATTTAGAGGACAAACTATTTGCTGTCGGTTTAGACGATGCTTTGTTGTATAGCAAAAATAGAGCGGTGTATTTGGATTTTGATCGCCAAGCAGATACGGAGAAAAAAGCGGTAACGGAGGCAATGGAGCAAATTCGACTAGCTGGTTTTTCTGATTTAGTTTTGCAGGAAAGAGTTTTTTGTCTCGCTTCTGAAAGTAGTAGAGATGCTGTTGAATTTCTGTGAGTTAATAAGGGGCGCATCTAAATTTATGGTTAGTTCTATTTTTTACCATCGTCATCCTGAGCGCAGCGAAGGATCTACCGATAGAGATTTTTCGCTTACAGCTCAAAATGACGAATTTTTATACGCGCCTTAAGACGAAAAAATAAGGAAATAAAAAGTGAGTAATCAAGCGGAATTTGCTAGCGGTTTGGTTTTGAGTTTATGTCAAGGAAAACGGAATAAAAAAGCTTCGTGGCGAGCGGTAGGCGTAAGTACCGACAGCCGCAAAATCGAAAAAGGTAATCTTTTTATTGCGCTTCGCGGCGACAACTTCGACGGTGCGGATTTTCTTGCGGAAGTTGCCAAAAAAGGAGCGGTTGCGGCACTGGTAGAAAAAATCCGTCCAGAAATAGATTTTCCGCAAATTGAAGTTAAAGATACGCTTCTTGCCTTGCGTCGCCTAGCGGGATTTCATCGTCGTCGATTTCAGAATATAAAAATTACCGCCATCACGGGCTCGAACGGGAAAACTACTAGCAAGGAAATTCTCGGACAAATTTTCAAAAGTCGCGCTCCGACTTTGATTACAGAAGGAAATTTGAATAACGATATCGGTGTGCCGCTTACTTTGCTTGCGCTCCGCCCCGAACATCAGTTTGCGGTGGTGGAAATCGGTGCAAGTCATCGTGGGGATATTGCGCGCCTGATGCCGACGGTTGCGGCAGATTGTGTGGCGGTAAGCTCAATTGCTCCCGCTCATTTGCAAGGTTTCGGTAATTTAGACGGCGTGATTGCTGCAAAATCCGAAATATTTGCAAAATCTAGCGCGGTGATGGTTGTGAATGCTGATTTGCTCGCCGCGGAAATATGGAAAAAAAATTTTCCGACAAGACAGAAAATTCATTTTTCTCTCAACGGCAAAACGGAAGTTAGGGCGGAAAATATTGCCGCAGATGGCAGCTCTTGGACGCTGATTTTGGGCACAGAAAAAGCTGATATTGCTTGGAATTTGCACGGCAAACATAATGTTGCAAATGCGCTTCTTGCCGCCTCTTGTGCGAAAAAATTCGGATTTACCTGCGCGGAAATTGCAGCGGCTTTGCAGGATTTCAGTCTTGCAAATTCGCGCCTTACCGCAATAAAGTGCGGCAAACACTTGATTTTCGACGATACATATAACGCCAATCCTGCTTCTTTCCGTGCGGGAATTGATTTGCTTGCTAATTATGAAAACACGCTGGTCATCGCGGGAAAAATGGGAGAACTCGGTCAAGAGAGCGAACAACTGCACCGCGAAGTGCGTGAATATGCCGAAGAAAAGAAAATTCAAAATTTCTGGTCGCTCGAAGCAGTGGAATATGGCGGGGAAAATTTTCAGGATTTAAGCAAACTGCAAACTGCTTTGCAAGAATTATTGTCGAAGTCTAATAATTCCCTTACGGTTTTAGTAAAAGGTTCGCGCTCGGCAAAAATGGAAAGAGTTGTTGAGTTTTGTAAATCATTTTCTCGTAAAAACTCATAAAAATAAGGAACTAAATTATGAATATTGCAATGGATATAGAAGAAATTCGCCGTTATTTACCGCACCGTTACCCTTTTTTGCTCCTCGACCGTGTTTTGGAAGTTGAAGCTGGTAAAAAAATTGTGGCAGTGAAGAATGTCAGCGGTAATGAACCATTCTTTCAAGGGCATTTTCCAGGCAAAGCGGTGATGCCAGGAGTTTTGGTAATTGAAGCTATGGCGCAGGCTTCGGGCATTTTGGGAGTAAAAAGTGCGCATGCGGAAATGGGTTTGCCAGATGAGCCTGAAAAAGACGGTATTTATTTCTTTGTAGGAATAGATAAAGCTAGATTTAGAAAAGTTGTTGTGCCAGGAGACCAACTTTTATTGACCGTAGAGTTATTAAAATCAAGAAGAGGAATTTGGTCATTTACCGCAAAAGCAGAAGTCGAGGGAGAAGTGGTTTGCGAAGCGGAAATAATGTGCACTTCTGCTGGTAAGGGTGGAAAATAAAATAGCGAACAGTGTAAAAATATTGCTAATGGACTTGCAAAAAAAATTAGAAGAAATAGAAATAAAAAAGAACTTGCTTCAAGATAGTAAAAATAAACTTGACCAGTCTTTTTATGAGGATTTCCGACTGCGTTTTACTTATAACTCGAATGCAATTGAAGGTAACACTCTATCTTTGCAGGAAACAAAAGTTGTGCTGGAAGGAATCACCATCGGCGGTAAAACTTTAAGAGAACATTTTGAAGTTATCAATCACCAAGAAGCAATATTTTTTATCGAAGAATTGGTTCGAAAAAAGGTTTCTATTTCAGAGCAAATAATCCGTGAAATTCATTATTTAGTGCTAAAAAATATCAACGATAGAGAAGCAGGAAAATATCGCAGTTGTAATGTGCTGATTTCAGGTGCCAAACATATACCAACAGAAAGTTATTTAATAAGCCAAGAAATGGAACAACTAATTGACTTATATCGCAATGAATGGGGTAAAAAAAATGCCGTAATCCGTGCTTCTCGTTTGCATATTTTTTTAGTCAAAATTCATCCTTTTATTGACGGTAATGGTAGAACTTCTAGATTATTGATGAACCTTGAATTGTTGAAAAATAATTATCCAGCAATTGCAATAAAAAATACACAAAGAGTGCAATATTATCAAGCATTAGATGAAGCACATTGCCGTGCAAATTACGATTTATTCGACAATCTTGTTGCTGATTGCATATTAGATGAGTATGAACGGCAAATGTTTTTGTTGAATTGGAATTAAAGATAGTGAATTTAGAAATATTTGATAACGCGGATTATGTCGCTGATTTAACCGTTCGGATGGCGCACCATAGCACGGCAATTGAAGGTAATACTCTTTCACAAGATGAAACGGCAACAATTATTTTGAACCGTATTATTCCTAGAAAAGGTTTGAATGAAAGAGAATTTTATGAGGTGGTTAATTACCGTCGAATTATTCCTTTTATGTTGGAAAATTTGCATAACAGTAGAAAAATTGATAATGAATTTATCAAAGAAATTCACGCGATTTTGCTTGACAAACTAATTTACAACCAAGGTAAATTCAAAACGACTCAAAATATGATTGTCGGAGCAAATTTTGACACCACGCCACCGTATCAAGTGCCGTATGTTTTGAAAGATAGTCTTGATAATCTGGAATACCGTCTCAAACAGGATTGCGATGATGATGAAAAGTTGCTGGCTATTTTGGAATTTCATCTGCGTTTTGAAAAAATTCACCCTTTTTCTGATGGAAATGGTCGGGTTGGGCGTTTTATTATGTTTTATCAAGTTTTGGAAAATAATTTAATGCCATTTATTATTACCACAGAGTTAAAAGATAAATATATTTTTTCTTTGCGAGAAAATAATGTAAAAGAGCTAATAAAAATAGTAAAAGAGTTGCAATTTTTTGAGCAAGAGAGAATAAATAAATTTAACTAACAGTTATAAAATAATGTATATCAGTAAATTAAATTTAGAAAATTTCCGTATTTTTAAGTCGGTAGAGCTAAATTTTCATCGGCAAATGAATTTGATTTTTGGTGCAAACGGTAGCGGAAAAACAGCTCTAATAGAGGCACTTTTTTATTTGGGGAGAGGAAGATCTTTTCGGGAAAATCTCAACAGCCACATTATTCAATACGGTGCGAATTATTTTCGTGTAATCGGTGAAATTGTTGCATCGCAGCAAAAACATCTTATTGGTGTGGAGAGAAATCGTCAGGATTATAAATTGCATATTAACGGTGAAAATGCTTCATTTAGCGCACTTGCCGAGATTTTACCGATACAAATTATCAATTCCGATTTATTTGCACTCATTACTGGTGCGCCTGAAAATCGCCGTAAATTTACCGATTACGGTCTTTTTTATCGCAATTCTGATTTTTTTCCGCTCTGGCGGCAGTATCAATATGCACTAAAAAACCGAAATGCTGCATTGCGGCAAAATTGGAATGACGAATTTATCGCTCCTTGGAATGCACAAATGGCGCAGGCAGCGGAAAAGATTGATGTAATGCGGCGCGAATGGTTGCTAGAACTGGAACAGACGCTTAATAAATACCACGAGCAATTTGGTGCATTGCAGCAATTATCGATAAATTATCGTCGTGGCTGGTCGGAAGATTGTTCTTTATATGAAGTGTTGCAGCGCAATTTAGCTCGCGACCGTGAGCAGAAATTTACTCGCGACGGAATTCATCGGGCAGAATGGCGGCTTTATGCCGATGGGCACGATTGTGCGCATTATTTTTCACGCGGTCAGCAAAAAACAGCCGTATGTGCTTTGATTGTCGCGCAGAGTGAGAAAATTGCCGAATACACTGCGACAAAACCCGTAATACTGATTGATGATTTGCCCGCTGAACTCGACCGCGGACGCAGAGATTTAATTCGCGATTTTTTGCAACGCAACAATTGTCAGTTATTTATTTCGGCAATCGAAAAAGATGAGATGAACTCCGATTGTGCTGAATTTTATTTGGAACAAGGTCAGATTGTGCATTGATATCTCTTTAAGTTTGTAATTAAAGTAAGTTTTAAGTATGGAAATCACATTATTTAACCCACAAATACCGCAAAATACAGGAAATATCATCCGACTTTGCGCTAATACAGGTGCAAAATTAAACATCATAGAGCCCTGCGGTTTTGTTTGGGAGGATAAGAAATTAAAGCGGGCAGGCTTGGATTATGCCGAATTTGCAGAAGTGCGGCATTTTGCTAATTGGCAGGAATTCAAAAAAACTATCGGCAACAAAGATATTTGGGCTTTGACGACTAAAGGTGAGAGAAACGCGTTTAGTGCTGATTTTCGAGAAGACTGTATATTGCTTTTCGGTAGTGAAACAGCTGGATTATCAACGGAAATTCATCAGGAAATAGCCTTGGAAAATAAACTTCGCTTGCCGATGAAAAAGTATTCAAGAAGTATGAATTTAGCAAATAGTGTGTCGATTATTTTGTATGAAGCTTTGCGGCAAAATAATTTTCCAGATTTAGCATAAAGAGTGGTGAAAAATATAAAGAACAGTTATTTTTTTTTAGTTGATGATGGTTAATTTTTCTAAAAATTCTAATAATTTTGGCACGCCTGGTAATTTTTTACAGAAACTAATATCCAAAGTTTGTAATTTGCGCAGATAAGAAAGGTTTTCTGGTAATTCTTCTAAATTCTCGCAATAACTTAAATCTAATATTTCAAGGTTTGCTAAATTACCGATAGTTTTAGGCAGGGCACTTAAATTATCGCAAGAGGTTAAATAAAGTTCCCAAAGATTTTGCAATTGACCGAAACTTTCTGGAATATTTTTCAGTTTGCGACATCCTGATAAATTAAGCACTTTCAAGTTTTTGAGATTACCGATACTGTCAGGAATATTTTCCAAATTTTGGCAATTAAGCAAGTCAAGAACTTCTAAACCTTGCAGATTTCCTATTCCTTCGGGTAAATGTCTAATGCTTTGATAATTGCGTAAATTCAGCTCTTTGATATTGAAAAGTTCGTCAAAATTACGCGGAATGATGCGGTTCGGAATCATACTAACTTCCGCCCAATCAAGAATTTCTTTCAATTGTTCGCGCAGAGAATTTTGCCGAATATGAGTAGAAATTTGCAGATTAGTCGCAATCCACAGTGCTTCGGGGATATTGTCAAGGCGAATGCAATTGTCAATTTTTAGCAAATCGAGCTTTTCCATCTCAACAATTGAATCTGGTAATGATGTTAATCGCCGACAATTAGTTAAATCAAGCTCTTCTAAATTGCGCAAATTGCCAATTTCATCGGGCAAAGAGTGCAAATTTCGACAAGACGGTAACTTTAATCGTTTCAAATTTTGTAAAACACTTATTTCACTCGGTAAATGAGTTAAATAAATACGGTGTGAGAAAAAGTTGATTTCTTCCAAATTCCATAAGAGATAAATATCACGCGGAAGGATTGTTTCAGGCACTTTTTCCTTTTCTGCCCAATCAATAATTGCTTGCAATTTGGGCAAAAATTTCTCGTCGATAATTGTCTCTTGCTTGGGTTTATCTATGCGTAGGAAGCGGTTTTTGCTCGGTTTGAGAGCGGTTTTTTTCTGGGCAGTATTTACATTTTTTTTTAGCGGTCCATCTTCTTCCGATGTACCGTAAAATTCTTTTTCGATTTCTTCTTTATTTTGTAGATATGGGCAGTTGGTTATATCTAAACTCAAAATATTCGGTAAATCAGGTATATATGAAAGCGACCTACAATCAGAAACATCGACTTCTTGCAGGCTTTGCAGTAGTGATAATTCATCAGGAAGAGTGTTAATACTACGGCAATTGTGTAAATTAAGTTTATAAAGATTTTGTAATTTACTAATTTTTGCAGGAAAGTCTTCTAAATTTTCACAATTAGCTAAATTTAGTATCTGTAAATTGGCACAAAGACCCAAATTTTTTGGTAGCACAGTCAAAGCAATACTGTTAGAGAGGTCTAAAATCTTCAGAAGTTTCAAGTGTTCGATATTACTTGGCAGTTCTTCCAGAGAATCGGAATAAAGAATTTCCAAACTTTGCATTTCTACAAAAGAAGCAGGCAAGCTAATCAGGCGGAAACAACCTTTTATATTTAAGGTGTGCAAAGCTGCTTTACCGATATTGGCAGGAAGTTCGGTTAATTGCGCACATTTTTGTATGTCAAGAATACTTAATTTTTTGAGTTCAACAATGCTTTCAGGTAGTTGAGTTAAGCTGCTGCAATTTATCAACTCCAAGTTATATAAAGAGCTTAAATTACCGATATTTTGCGGTAATTCTCCTAATAAAGTGCAATGCGAAAGAATTAACTCCTGTAAATTAGATAATTTAGTTATTTCATCGGGCAGAATAGTGATGTTTTTGCAGTGTTTTAAGTTCAAAATATTCAGATGCTTAATATCACCGATAGTTTTTGGTAGATGTTGCAAATTGGTGCATTCTGATAAATTCAGAGTTGTAAGTGCATTAAAATGACCAATATTGCTCGGTAGTTCAGATAATTTTTTACAGCAACTTAAATCGAGTAATTTTAATTTTGGAAGATTACAAATCGTTTCAGGTAATTTTTCAAGTGCTAAACACCAGCACAAATCAAGCGTTTCAAGTTTTTCTAATTTACCGATTTCAGCTGGTAATTCTTTTAATTTAATGCAGTTTTCCAAAGTAAGTTTGCGCAATTCTGATAAATTACCAATTGTCTTGGGAAGATTGATTAAATTGCGGGCACTCCATAAGCTGAACTCTTGTAAATTATTTAAGTTACCAATCGTTTCAGGTAATTCTGTAAGTCTGTTTTCTTCGATGTGAAGTGAAGTAAGCCTATCTAATTTTCCGATGGAAGCGGGAATGCTTTTTAAGGAAATACATTTATTCAAATCAAGTTGCTGCAAATTGCGTAAATTACCGATATTTTCTGGTAATTTTTCTAGTTTATGGCAATTATTGCAAGATAAGAACTTTAATTTTTCTAATTTATCAATCCCTTGTGGTAATAAATTCAAGCTTTCACAAAAGTTGAAATTGAGTTTTTTAAGTTGCTTGAATTGCGAGAAATCAGCATCAACAGTGCTTAAATTACGGCAATATGATAAATCTAATTCGTTTAAATTTTTAAGTTTTGAAAATTGTTCGGAGAGTGTTTTTAATTCGCTGCAAGAGCTCAAATTTAATTCCCGTAATTTTTCTAATTCACCGATAGAAAAGGGTAATTGTTTTAAGGAATCACAGCCGCTTAAATTCAATTTTTCTAATTTATCCCAAGCACCGATGGTAAGCGGTAGAGTTGATAAATTTTTGCAGTTGATTAAAGACACTTCTCTTAAGTTGTGCAATTTACCGATGCTATCAGGTAGGGCTGCTAAATTATCGCAATTATTCAGTGCAAGATATTCTAAATTTGTGAGTTCTCCAATCGCTTCGGGTAATAAATTAAGTTGGTTGTAGTTAGATAAATCAAGTGCGGTAATTTCACATAACTCGGTTGCTTGCCGCGGAATGATTTTTTCAGAAATATTTTTACTCGCAGCCCAAGCGATAATATCTTTTAGACGGATTAGTTCTTTATCACCGATGACTTGAATATTGCCAGCATTAAAATTCAGTAATTTGTCATTAGAGTGGTAAATGATTTCCAAACTTTTTATATTTTCCAAGCATTTCAAATCTTGCAAGCGTTCGCAATGGTTCAAATTCAAAACCCGCAAACTTGGCAAATTGGCAAAACTTTCAGGTAAATTTTTGATGTGCTGGCAATTATTTAAGCTCAAATATTCCAATTTTGCCATTTGTCCGATATCGTCAGGTAATTCTTTAATATTCCTACAATCAGATAAATTAAGGTTGGAAAGTTGCTTCAAATTTACTACTGTTTCAGGTAAATGAACTAATTTACGGCAATTGCTTAAATTAAGAGTTTGTAGCTTTTGTAATTTACCGATATTTATCGGAAGAGTGGTTAAATTTATGCAGCGAGTTAAGTCTAATTCAACTAAATTTTTTAACTCACAAATTCCAGCTGGAAGAATATGCAAATTGCGGCAGGAGCTTAAATTTATGACTTGTAAATTATGCAGCGCAGATATTCTATCGGGGATATTTTTAATGTTCTCGCAATTTTCTAGATTGATAACTTGCAAATTGCGCAAACAGTCGATATTTTCAGGAAGATAGAGAAGCTCGCGACAACCGCTTAAATCAAGTTTGCCGATACGGTTTAATTTGCGTAAATCGCGTGAAATAATGCTTTCAGGGATATGGTTATCATCTGCCCATTTTCGGATAGCGTTTAGATTATCTAGCTGCTTATTTTCCATTTTCGCTATTTGTCCTTAAATTGCTGTTACCTTTCCCCTTGATTATGGCAAATAAATGTCGCGAAACAAGCGATTGTTGCAAAAATACAAAATAAATTTTCTTAAATTTTCCTGTTTTGCTGATATTAGATTTATCAAAAAATAAGCAACATCTATATTTAATCTGCATTAGTTTTTCAAATATTGGCAAGTTCCAACCATTTGTCAGTCAATTGATTTATTTGTTCTTGTTGCTCGTGAATTTGTTGATAAATTTTGTCCTGTTCGGAGTGGGGGAGTTGTTGAAAGTCCCTGCTTGCGGTTTGTTCTAATAAATCAGCGGTATTTTTTTCCAGTTCTGCAATTTTCTCGGGGAGATTTTCGAGTTCTTGTTTTTCTTTGTAAGTTAATTTTCTCTTTGTTACTTTCTCTTCCTTGTTAGTTTTATTTTCTTTATTTTTTTCGACATTTACCGTTTCTTTTTGAAGATTTTTGTCTAAATATTCCAAACTACCGCCGCTTGCGAGCCAATCGGCAAATCCCCCGATAATTTTTTCGATTTTGCCGAGTTTCTGATTAAAAATCCAAGAGCGATCGACGATTTCATCGATAAATGCGCGGTCATGGGAAACAATCAGCACCGTGCCAGGAAAATCGCTCAAAATTTCTTCGAGTAGTTCTAGCGTTTCGATATCCAAATCGTTGGTTGGTTCGTCTAAAAGGAGAAAATTGCAGGGCTTGGCGAAGATTTTTGCGAGCAAAAGCCGTGCTTTTTCACCGCCAGAGAGAGCTTTTATCGGCGTATTGAAGCGTTCTGGCGGAAATAAAAAATCCTGCAAATAACTAGCGATATGACGGCGTTTTCCCGCAAGTTCGACATATTCGCTACCTTCACCGACGGCTTCTCGCAAGAGCATTTCAGGGTCGAGTGCCTCGCGCATTTGACCGACTTCGGCGATAGAAAGTTTGCTGCCGATAGTGATTTCGCCGTGTTGCGGCTTGATTTTTTCCGCGATAAGTTTGATTAGCGTGCTTTTGCCGACACCGTTTGCGCCGATGATGGCGATTTTTTCGCCGCGTTCGATGATGTCGGAAAAATTGCTGATTAAATCTGCATCTTGACCGTCATAACGGTAAGAAATATTGTCGAGAACGCAAACTTGCTTGCCGCTTTTTTCGCCAGCGTCGATTTGAAATTTAGCGATTTTTTGCTGGGCGATTCTTTGTGCTTTTTCGGCGCGCATTGCTTTGAGAGCGCGGACGCGACCTTCGTTACGGGTGCGGCGAGCTTCAATTCCTTTGCGTATCCAAACTTCTTCTTCGGCGAGTTTTTTTTCAAATTTGGCAATTTCTTCTGCTTCTGCGGCGAGCAATTCCTGCCGCGTTTGGCAAAATCTTTCGTAAGAACAGCGCAAATCCAGCAATCTACCGCGATCTAATTCCCAAATGCGCTCGGCGGTGTTTTCCATAAAACGGCGGTCGTGAGTGATTGTGATTACTGCTGATTTGTGATTGGAGACGAAATTTTCGAGCAGGGCGATAGCGTTGATATCAAGATGATTTGTTGGTTCGTCGAGCAAAATTAAGTCGCAATTTTTGGCACTAGCTATGGCAAGCGAGAGTTTGCGCAAATTTCCGCCCGAAAATTCCCGCGGATTGGCATCTTCGGCAAGACCGAAAAAAGCAAGCGATTTTCTGATACGAGTTTCTGCGTTCCAAGCATCGAGTGCGGAGATTTCTTGCTCTAATTCGTTGATTTTCTGTGCAGTATCGTTAAGCGTTGAATGTTGTTCTAATAAATTTTGATATGTTTTTCTTAATGAGAAGACATCGGATAAGGCATCGCATAGGGTTTGATAGCAAGTATCTTTGAGATTTTCAGGTGGATTTTGGCTGACATAAGCGATGCGCAAATTTTTGGCATAGTCGATTTCGCCTGTATCGGGGGCAATTTCTTTGGCAATAACCTTCATTAAGCTTGATTTTCCTTCGCCGTTGCGACCGAGTAGGGAGATTTTTTCCCCTTTGTCAATAGCAAAAGATACTTCTTTGAGTAGTGGTCGCCAGCCATATGCTAGCGATAGATTTTTAGCGTTGAGAATAGACATTTTTATTCATTAAATATAACTAGAAAATATTATTTCAACCTTGACGGAATCTTTCGCCTTTTTACTCTCTTGGCTTTATTTTTCCGTTTGCTGCGAATTATGGATTTTACCAACTCTTGTAGTTTATTCTTATCATAAACCGATATTTCTATACCGTTATTTTGCTGTTCTTTGATAACTTCTTGTTGATAGTTGCGTAAGTCGTATTTATTAAACAATTGAAATATTGTAGTCGAGGCAAATTCTAACCGTCTTGCACGATTTTTTATACTATCTTTGGGGTAAATTTCTATATCCTTTTTGATTTTTTGTAGTTTTCTATATTCCGTATCGATAAGCTTTTTACGGCTAATATTAAATATTTGCTGGCAATATGTAATTTCCCGAACTGTGCAATTTAATCTTTGGGCTCTTTGTGCGGTTTTATCATCGGGAAAGTTAATAATATCAGCGATTAAATCTTGGGGTTTAACCGTATTGTTTCTTTTTTTTAACGGCTTTATTTTTATTTTGTCATTTTTTACCCAACGCAAAACCGTGTGATAACAAATATCAAGTTCCTGCGCTGCAAACTTGGCATCATGCTCTTTTGCAATTTTTAAGGCACGGATTTTTAACTTTTTGCTATACATATTTTCAAAAATAAAAAAGCTGCTAATTGATTTTAGCAGCTTTTAATATTACCGATAAGAAATATTATTTTTCTTCTTGAATATAGCTCATTACCTTTTCAACCATCTTTTTCGAACCGCAAAAAAACGGACTTCTTTGATGTAATTTTTCAGGCACTATATCAAGAATTCTTCTTTCACCATCAGTTGCTAAACCGCCAGCCTGTTCAGCTAAAAATGCCATCGGATTGCATTCATAATTCAGGCGTAATTTGCCGTTGGGATAACTGCTCGCCTGTGGATACATATAAATGCCACCTTTTAGCATATTGCGGTGAAAATCTGCTACTAATGAACCGATATAACGAGAAGTGAAAGGACGACCCTCTTCTGGGACTTGTTCTTGGCAGTATTTGATGTATTTTTTTACCCCCTGCGGGAATTTTTGATACCCTCCTTCATTAACAGAATATATCTTTCCGTCATTTGGAATGGTTAAATTACCGTGAGATAAAAAGAAAGTTCCCAAAGATGGATCGTAGGTAAAACCATTTACACCGTTACCCGTCGTATAAACCAGCATTGTCGAAGAGCCATAAACCACATAACCAGCGGCAATTTGATTTTTTCCTGGCTGCAAGAAGTCTTCTTCGGTTACCAAACTGCCAATTGGTGAAATGCGGCGGTAAATCGAAAAAATCGTGCCGACGGAAACATTCACATCAATATTCGAAGAGCCATCAAGCGGATCGGTCAAAATGACATATTTGGCATTTCTACCCCGTTCGGTATCGAAAGCGATAATTTCATCTTCTTCTTCGGAAGCAAAACCAGCAATATCATCGCGAGCATTTAATGCCCTCTTCATAATATTATTTGCCAGTACATCGAGTTTTTTTTGCGCCTCTCCTTGCACATTTTCCTGCCCTGCTTCACCTAAAATATCGCTAGTTAAACCTGCTCTATTTATATCGCGATGCAGTCTTTTAGCCGCTAATCTAATAGCTGACAAAATACCTGACAGAGAACCTTTTGCTTCGGGATATTCGTGTTGTTTTTCGATAACAAATTCACCTAAACTTTTCATAAAAATCCTTTTTGAATTTGAAATTACCGCTCTTATGCGAAAAAAATTACTCTCTTACCTTGGTAAATTGAATAATTTTTACTACTCCATTTGGAAAAGTTGCGAATAACTCTAATTCACCGCCCATAGCTCGAATGACCTTGTGTAATGAACTGATGAGCATGTCATCGCGAGATTCCATTTTGGATATTGCCGCTTGGCGGTTATGACACAATTCTGATAATTCAATTTGAGTAAGCCCCAAAGATTCGCGAATTTCACATAGAGTTAGTTCGCTAGCCATTTGACGAAAATTTAATTCCGCTTCGATTCTTTCTTCTTGCGTGAATTTTTCCGACATTTCTTCTAATTTATTTACCATTGTTTTTTCTCCAAAAATTAAAGTGTTTTGAAAAGGGTTTTGAAAAATGATGAGAAAAGTTTTTCATAAATAAGCGTTTAAGTATAACTATTTATTTATTAAAAGACTTTCCGAAAATAAACTTGCATTTATTAAATCTTCTAAAGATTCCCATTCTGCCCCCTTTGCCGTAAAAGATGGTCGCCGAGGACAAGCGCAATCATTGCTTCCATAATCGGGCAAGCGCGCAATGCAACGCAGGGGTCATGTCTGCCGTGAGTGGAAATTTCCGTATTTTTACCGTGAATATCGATAGTTTTACCGCTTACTAAAATCGAGGAAGTCGGCTTAAAGGCGGCGCGGACGATGATGTTTTGACCCGTGGAAATTCCGCCCAAAATGCCGCCTGCGTGATTAGTTAAAAATCCGTTTTCAGCGGTGATTTCGTCGCGAAATTCGCTACCTTTTGCATAAACCGCAGCTTTGCCGTCGCCGATTTCTACCGCTTTTACCGCATTTATTCCCATTACGGCATAAGCAATTTCTGCGTCCAATCGGTCAAAAATCGGCTCACCTAAACCGATGGGAACATTTTCCGCAACCAGAGTTATTTCCGCGCCAATGCTGTCGCCTAAGCGGCGAATGTCGGATAAATATTTTTCTAAATCAGCGACTTGTTTCGCATTCGGACAATTAAACGGATTTTTTGTAACTTCTTCCCAAGATTCGAAATCAAGCTTAATTTCACCGATTTGCGATAAATAGGAATGAATAACAACGCCAGAAAGCGCGCCCAAAATTTGTTTGACAATCGCACCTGCCGCAACGCGAGCGGCTGTTTCTCTTGCCGAAGAACGACCGCCGCCACGGTAATCGCGAATGCCGTATTTATGAAAATATGTGAAATCAGCATGACCTGGACGGAATTTTTCCGCAATATCGGAGTAATCACGGCTTTGCTGATTTTGGTTACGAATAAGAAAGCCAATTGGCGTGCCAGTGGTTTTGCCATGAAAAATTCCCGAGAGAATTTCCACCGTATCGCTTTCATTGCGCGGAGTTACAAAGCGGCTAGTGCCAGGACGGCGACGGTCAAGTTCGGCTTGAATTTTTTCTAAATTGATAGGGATATTTGCTGGCGCGCCGTCCAAAATTCCGCCGATTGCCGCTCCGTGGCTCTCACCGAAACTAGTAAAAACAAGGTTTTTGCCGATGCTATTGCCGCTCATAAGTTTGCGCTCACAATTTGAGAGTATCCAAAATCGCGGTGATTTTTGCGGATGTTTCTTCGATAGTGCCGTTACCGACAACGGTATGAACTTTGCCCTGCGCACGGTAAAAATCGATTAACGGCGCGGTTTGCGTTTGATATACCGCAAGGCGATTGGCAATTGTGGCTTCGTTGTCGTCAGCTCTACCGCGACCGAGAAGGCGGTTCATAAGTTCGTCCTTGCCGACATCAAGATGAATTGCGCAGTCGATTTTTTGTCCCTTCTCGGCGAGCAATTTGTCCAAAGCTTCGGCTTGCGCGATAGTGCGAGGAAAACCGTCGAAGAGTGCGCCTTTTTCGGTTAAGCGTTTTTCAATCATTCCGATAACAATTTCGTCCGAAACCAAACCGCCAGCGTCCATAATCGATTTTGCCGCTAAACCTAGCTCACTTGCTGCCGCGATTTCAGCACGCAACATATCGCCCGTTGAAAGATGAACTAAACCGTATTTATCGATAATTCTTTCTGATTGTGTGCCTTTGCCAGAACCTGGTGCACCGAGGAAAATAATGTTCATTTTGCTCCTGTTTGCTTAAAAAAACTAGGGTGGAATTTATTCAATAACGACGAAGTAATAAACAATCCTTCATCAAGATTATAGCAATTATAAAGAACGATGAATTATAATAACTTTATCAAGGTTATACAAGGAGAATAAGGTGTTAAAAAAACTATTTTCAATTTCAGGCTTTGCGGCTTATTTAGCGGTAATGTTTTTGAATGCAACAGTGGATAATGCGCATAAAATTACTTTATCCAATATTTTAACTAAAAGTTATGCTGATGGTGATAAAACCCTGTTTATACTTCAAGCCATAATTTCGATGATGATTTTATTGCCATTCGTTTTATTATTTTCCCCAGCTGGTTTTATTTCCGATAAATATTCCAAAACGAAAGTCATTAGAGCTTGTGCATTAGCAGGTTTAATTATTTCTATTTTAATCGCTGTATGTTATTTTTTAGGTCTATTTGCAGTGGCATTTTTAATGACTTTTATATTAGCCGTGCAAAGTGCAATTTATTCTCCTGCCAAATACGGAATAATTAAGTCAATTGTGGGCACGGAAAATCTCGGTGCGGCAAATGGTGTTATTCAAGCCCTAACATTGATTGCAATTTTGTTTGCAATGTTTATTTTTTCCTTTATTTTTGAAGCAAGATTTGCCAGTTATTTGGGAGAAAATAATCCCAGTGAAATATTGAAGTTTTACTACTTTATCGGAATAAGTTTAGTCGTGTTAAGTATTTGTGAATTTATTTTTGCAATGCGCTTACCGATGCTTGAAAAAGGGGATGAGAGTGCAAAATTTTCTTATCAACAGTATTTCCGTTTGCAGTATTTATTTGACAATTTGAAAATAATTTATCGGCAAAAAAATATTTGGCTGGCAATTGTTGGTTTAAGTATCTTTTGGGGAATTTCTCAAATCATTATTGCGACTTTTTCAACCCATTACAAAGCTGTTTTTCAAGATAGTGATACGGCAAAAATTAACGGTATTTTGGCTTTAAGTTTAATTGGAATTGCCTTCGGTTCAAGTATTGCTGGTAAGTTGAGTAAAAGGCATATTGAAGTTGGAATTGTGCCTTTGGGAGCATTAGGAATGTATATATCTTTGTATTCATTCGGAATGTCCAGTAAAGTGCTTTCGGTTGCAATAAGTTCTTTTGCTTTTGGTTTATTCGGCGGAATGTTTATTGTGCCCTTAAATTCGATTATTCAATATTTTGCACCTGAACGGAAAATGGGAAAAGTCATTGCAGGGAATAATTTTATGCAGAATCTTGCGATGATTTTGTTCCTTTTGACAGGTATTTTGTTAGTTAATTTGCTGGGATTTTCAACTACGCAATTATTTGCTTTTGTTGCTTTAATTGCATGTATCGGTAGTTTTTATTCTATTTTGCAATTACCGCACTTATTCGCCCGAATTTTATTATTACCAATTTTGAAGAAGAGTTATAAATTTGAAGTCGAAGGGGTGGAAAATTTACCGCAATCAGGTGGAGTTTTATTGCTCGGTAATCATATTTCTTGGATTGATTGGTTAGTTTTACAAGTTGCAAGTCCCCGTGCAATCAAATTTGTGATGTATAAAGAGTATTACAACCGTTGGTATCTCACATGGTTATTGAAATTTTTCAAGGTTATTCCGATATCGGAAAGGAGTTCTAAAGAAAGCTTCAAAGCTATAAAAGAACGCCTTGATAACGGTGAAGTAGTAGCTTTATTTCCTGAAGGAATTATTACTTACAACGGACAAATTAACGAATTTCAAAAAGGTTTTGAATTTGTTTTAGAAAATTGGGAAAATCCTGTGGTTGTGCCGTTTTATTTGCGCGGTTTATGGGGTTCGAGTTTTTCCCGAGCGGATGATTATTACAAGCAATTAACTAGCAAACAGGTGAATAAAAGAGAGCTGATAGTGGCATTTGGTAAGCCGATAAATGGTTTTATCGATAGAAGTGCGATGCGTCAGAAAGTTATTGAACTATCTTTTATATCTTGGGAGCAATATATTAGCCGTCAAAAAGCACTTCCGTATCAATGGTTACATATTTCAAAACAGCATTTATTAAAAACTTCAATTGTTGATAATTTAGCAGGCTCGATGAATAACTTGAAGGTTTTAACAGGAGTTTTGTTTTTTATCAAAATAATTCGCAAAAATTTTGCATCGGAGAAAAATATCGGTGTATTGCTGCCGTCTTCGGCGGTTGCTTCAATTGTGAATATGGCATTGTTGGCAACGGGAAAAGTCCCCGTTAATTTGAATTACACCTTGAGTGCGGAAAGTATGCAAGCGGCACTTCGCAAAGCAAATATCAATAGCGTTATAACTTCCAATAAATTTTTAGAAAAATTAAAACGCAAGGGCTTTGATTTTGAAAGCGTTTTGGGAAATAAAATTCGTGCAGCGGAAGATTTAACTCAAACCGTAAATAAAAATGCTAAAACAGTGGCATTTTTATCGGCTTTGCTTTTAAGTGAAAATTTAATCAAACAGTTGTATTTTGCCAAAATAAAAACCGATGAAACAGCGGCAATTTTATTTAGCTCTGGTAGTGAAGGAGAACCAAAAGGGGTAGAACTTTCACATAAAAATATTTTGGCGAATATTAAGCAAGTTAGCGGTTTGATAAATTTCCGTCGTGATGATGTAGTTTTGAATTCTTTACCGATATTTCATTCATTCGGTTTAACGGTTACAACATTTATGCCACTTTGTGAAGGGGTAAAAATGGTCTGCGTTGCTGATCCTACCGATGCTCAAAGCGTTGGTAAAATGGCAGCTAGATATTCCGCAACAATTATATTTGGAACTTCTACTTTTTTCCGTTTATATGTAAAGAGTCCAAAATTATTACCGCTTATGTTCCAGTCGGCAAGAATTATCGTGGCAGGTGCGGAAAAGCTTAAAACCGAAGTAAAAGAAGCATTCAAATTAAAGTTTGGAATGGATATTTGTGAAGGTTACGGTGCAACAGAAACCGCTCCCGTTGCGGCGGTTAATACTCCGAATATGTTAGAGCGGGATACATTAAAAGAATTGATTTTTTCAAAAGCTGGAACAGTAGGAATGCCGTTACCAGGAACGGTAATAAAAATAGTTAATCCAGAAGACCTAACAGAGTTAAAAAATGGTGAGGATGGGTTAATTTTAATTGGCGGTTCGCAGGTAATGAAGGGTTATTTGAACGACCCGAAAAAGACCGAAGAGGTGATTGTTGAAATCGACGGTGTTCGTTATTACAAAACTGGTGATAAAGGGCATATCGATGAGCAAGGCTTTGTAAGCATCACCGACCGTTATTCGCGCTTTGCAAAAATCGGTGGTGAGATGATTTCGCTTGGCAGCGTTGAGGAAAAATTGACCGCGATTTTGGGGGATGTGAGTTTTTCGGTAGTTGCCGTGCCTGATGAGAAGAAAGGTGAGGCGGTAGTTTTGCTGATTAAAACCGATGAGGAAATTGCCTCTATCAAAGAAAAAGTAAAACAGTCGGATTTGCTGCCTCTGATGCAACCTACACACTATTTTGCGGTGGAAAATCTTCCCGTTCTTGCGAGCGGAAAAGCTGATTTCAAAGGTGCAAAACAGCTGGCTTTGGAATTTTTGGCGAAGTGATTTTGTGTTTGTGAAAATTGTTTATGAAAAGCGCGAATAAACGGCAAGTTATTGTTTTGTTTAACAAGCCGTTTCAAGTTCTGTCGCAATTTACCGATACGGCTGGGCGGCGCACTTTGAAAGATTACATCGATATTGCCGATATTTATCCCGCAGGACGGCTCGATTATGACAGCGAAGGATTGCTGGTGCTGACTAATGACGGCAGACTGCAAGCGAAAATTGCGCAGCCAAAGTTCAAATTGCCGAAAACTTATCTTGTGCAAGTTGATGGTGAAATTAACGATGAGGCGATTTCTCGCTTGCGTGCTGGGGTTGAATTAAAAGACGGTTTAACTTTACCTGCAAAAGCGCGGAAAATTTCCGAACCTTCGCTTTGGGAGCGCAATCCGCCTGTGCGTTTTCGGAAAAATATTCCGACAAGTTGGCTGGAAATCACGATTTGTGAAGGAAGAAATCGCCAGGTGCGAAGAATGACGGCAGCTGTTGGTTATCCGACTTTGCGGCTTGTTCGGGTGGCAGTTGGAGATTGGCGGCTAAATGGGATAAAATCGGGGAGTTTTTTGCTTACACCTAATGAGAAAAGGACATTATGAAAGCGGTAATTGACAAATTAGCCCGCGGTAAAAATTTAACCGTCGAAGAGACCGAAACTGCTATCCGCGACATTATGACGGGACAAACGGAACCAGCAGTAATTGCCGCTTTTTTAACCGCATTGGCAATCAAAGGTGAAACTCGAGAAGAAATCGCTGCTGCTGCAAGAGTTATGCGTTCGCTGGCTTTGCAAGTTGAGCTGCCAGCGGATTTGGCTGATGTTGTGGTTGATCCCGTCGGAACTGGTGGTGATGGCGAAAAATTGGTAAATATTTCGACGGCATCTGCGATTGTTGCTGCTGCTGGCGGAGTAAAAATCGCCAAACACGGTAATGTCGCAGCAAGTAGCGCATCTGGTTCGGCGGATTTTTTACGGGAAAGCGGTTGTAAATTTGCTACGAGTCCTACGCAAATTGTGGCTAGTTTGCAAACTTGCGGCTTTGGTTTTATGCACGCTCAAAAGTTTCATTCGGCGATGCGTTTTGTCGCTCCTGTTCGTAAGAGCATCGGTATTCGCACGATTTTTAATATTCTTGGACCGCTAACCAATCCCGCTTCGGTTAAACGGCAGGTTTTGGGAGTGTTTGACCGTAGATGGCTCAATATTTTTGCCGAAGTTTGCCGCGATTTAGGTAGCAAAAAAGTGATTGTGGTGCATAGCGAAAACGGTTTAGATGAATTTTCGGTAACACATAAAAACTTTGTCTGCGAGCTACAAGAAAATGGTGAAATTCGTGAATACTGCATAAATCCAAAGGATTTTGGTTTTAATTATTCTGACCACCGCGCTTTGCAGATAAATAGTTCGGTTGAGAGCGTGAAACTTATTCGAGAAATTTGGACAACTGGCAAACCAGAAATTGGTTTTGATATGCTTTCTTTGAATGCAGCGGCAATTTTTGTCGCTAGCGGTTTAGTTGAGGATTTTGCGGCAGGAATTGCCAAGGCAAAAGAAATTATGACCAGTGGAGCTGCTAGCAAGCAGTTGGAAAATATCGCCGCTGTAACGAGCAGCTTTGGAGAATGATATGGCTTCTATTTTGGACGAGATTGTTGCGTATAAACGCCGTGAATTAGACGAATACAAAGATTTTATTAGTGAAGATACTCTTATTTCCTATATCGAATCAGCTGATGATGAGCCGCGTGGTTTTTTCCGAGCATTGTTAGAAGCACAAAAGAAAGGCAGTCCTGCGGTTATTGCGGAAGTAAAAAAAGCCTCGCCGTCATCTGGAATTATCCGTCCTGATGATTTTGTGCCAGAGCAAATTGCGAGAAGTTATGCGGAAAGCGGTGCGATTTGCTTGTCGGTTTTGACGGAAAGAAAGTTTTTCCAAGGAAGTGCTTTGTATTTACGGCAAGTGCGGCAGGCGGTGAATATTCCTGTTTTGCGTAAGGATTTCATTATTGATGATTATCAAATTTTGGAATCGCGTGCTTTGGGTGCGGATTGCGTTTTGCTGATTGCTTCAATTTTGTCGGATACCGAACTGTTAAGAATGAACCGAATGGCGTTTGATTTAGGTATGGATGTTTTGGTTGAAGTTCATACTTATGAAGAATGGCAACGCACTCGCCAATTACCGCTACGGATGATTGGCGTAAATAACCGTAACCTGCAAGATTTTTCCGTCAATCTGCAAACTAGTTTTGATTTGCGGGAAAAAATTCCGAACGATATTTTGGTGGTGAGCGAAAGTGGTATCGAAACCCATCAAGATTTAGAAAATTTGCAAAAATTTGGCATAAACGCATTTTTGGTTGGTGGTTCTTTGATGAAAGCACAAGATCCTGGAATTGCTTTGTGGCATTTGATAAACGGATAATTTTGGATAAGTTGTATGCAGATTTTCTTCCGTATTTTTCGTTTTGTAGCAGTTTTATTGACGGCAATTTTGATGTTGCCGAGTTTTGCTTTGGACAATTATCGCGCTGTTTATGATTTAGAAATTCGCGGAGTGTCTGCTGGCACGGTTGTTTATGAGGGATTTTTTACCGATATTACATATCGTATTGATACCGTCGGTAAACCATCAACAGCGGCTGTTATGCTTGGTTTTGGAGAAATTCGCGAGTCGGTGAAAGGTTTGTTGCAGGCAGGAAAGGTGCAGCCACAGTTTTATCAACGCTCGATGCAGGGTAAGGCTGATTATGCGCTGGAATACAAATTTACTCCCGAAAAAAATCAAATTGCGGTAAAAAAAGCTGGTGCGGATAGCGCATTGAGTTATGAGCAAGACCAAAAGCCTTTGGACACGATTTCGATGGTTTTGCAATCGGTTGTGGATATAGAAAATTCTTCTTTACCGAAAGAATATACGCTGATTACGGAAGATCATATGCGTGTATATCAAATTGAAAAAATGCCTGACCAAAAATGGAAGAGCCGTGCTGGTAAAACATTGTCGGTAATGGTGTATCGGCAACGCAATGGTGAGAGGGAGAATATAGTGTATTTTGCGAAAGAGCCGCTTCGTTTGGTGCGACTTGAACAATTGCGCAAAGGTAAGCGGCATTTTTTGATGAATTTAACTGACTATCGGACGCTGTAAGAAATGAAAGTATTGATGTTAAGTGCAGCTGATCGAATGCAACATGGACAGTTTTTGCTTACTGGTTTGCGGCAGAATATTGGAACTTGTGAATATTTTCCGCTAACCAAACCGCAGCAAAACAACATAGAACAGTTCTTTTCGAGCTTTATTACCTTGCAGCGCTTTGATCGGATAATTATGGAACTGTCGCAGGAAGTGATTTACCGTCAAAGTTTATTTTTGCGTGGTTTGCCGTTTCTGGCATCTTTGAATTTGAATCAGCCCTACGACCGCAAAGAACGGACATTCTTAAAGAGCAATTTGAAGGCGATGCCTTGGTTGCGTGTGATTACGGATGATTTGAATCTTTATAGCGATTTGATTGGAGAAGGATTTGATACCGCTTGGATAACTCCGTCTTTGAATCCGAATGCTATTAAGCCGACGAATCAGGTTTCTAGTCGTAATCGGGTAATTGTTTTTGATCCGAGTGGAGTGGCGCGACCTGTTTATGAAAGTATGTTTGCGGCGAAATATTCCTCGCAGGAAGCTTGGGATATGTGGGAATTTTGCGATGCTGGCGATGATTTATCGATACGCATCAACTCGAAGGATATTTTTATTTACTGGCCTGATTCGCTAACCGAGACACCAACTCCGATGATTGAAGCGGTAAATTGCGGTGCGGCGATTATTTGTCCTGATTTTGGTGCGCATATCAACAAATATTATCAATGGCGTAATGAGCACAATTGTTTGTTTGTGAATACGGTTGATACCGCTTTGGAGACGGCAATGATTTTGCTGGAAGAGTATGAATTTCGGGCAAAATTGTCGCGGCATTCTTTGGAAGGGGCGCGGCGTTTTTCGGCTTTGGCTGCTGGTGAAGAGTTAGGTGAAGCTCTGAAACCTGATATTCGTAAATCCAGTGATTACCGTCGTCGGGTAAGAATTTTCGGTTTAGAAATTTAGTTTTTTGATATGCAACAATTGCGATGGTCGGTGATTTTTTCTTGGAAATTGCTTGATAAATACTGCCTTTCTGTTGTTGCGTTTATTAGTTTATTCACTACGATTTTTATTTATTACAGTTATGGCAAAGTTTTAAGCGTTGAAACCTTAACTGTAATTTGGAATGCAAGAAATAATCCCAGCACTGTTTTAGAATTTTTTTTATACCCTTTTCTATTTTTTAAGCAAGGTGAATTGTTTTATCTTGCCTTGATAAATTTATCTCTTGCCCTTGGGTTTGTTTATTTCGCTGAACTTTTAGGTATTGGTCGGCGGACTTTATTTTTTGTTTTTCTACTCTTTAATTATTCCCTTGAATATAACGATATCCGTTTGGAAATAGATGCGGAGCAAGTTTTTACTCTGCTTTGGCTGTTAGCGAATATTGCTTTTGTGCGTAATTTTGAAAAACGCCCTGATTTATCAGTGATTTCTTGGTGTATGTTTATATCCTTTGGCGTATTTTTTAGCACTATTGCGCTTATTTGGGCGGTATTTTTTCCCATATTTTTCTTATTTTTATTTCGAGCAAATTGGCAGAAATTTTATTTAATCAAGTGGTCGAAAACTACTAAAATAATCCTTACATATTATATTTTACTGTTGTCATTGATACTTTTTATTCCATATTGCAGAAATAATATTCTTGCTATCTTGCAGCAAATTGTTACTAACTTTAATAATTCCTCGCTGGAAATGTCATTATTTTTCAGCAATACTGGTGCGATGAGTCCTGATTTTGCCAATATTGTTTTGATTGCGGTAGCGATTGTATTATTAAATCTAGCTTATATTTCAGGTGCGTTGGTTTTATTTAGTATTTGGCTTTCATTGACCTTAAAAATGACATCGGTTGTTTCTTTCAAGAAGCGGATTTTTCTTTACTTAAATTTAGTATTTTTTGTGTTTGCTGCTGGTATTTATCTGCTTTATAACTCACATTTACCGTCAGAATCAGCTTTTATTTCTGCCTTTTTAATATTACTTTTGCTTTATTCTTCAAATGCTTGTTATTATATTTCTAACCGTTTAGTTAATAATGATATTAAAGCTGAACGGTTGATGATAGTTATTTGGTTATTTGTGGCTTATGCTTTTGCGAGTATGATTAAATTTGGACCTTCTGACGGTTATTTGAAGCAGGCTGGACAATGGGCAAAAAATCATAACTATACGGTATTTAGTGATAATAAAACTGCGCTTTTTTATGCTGGAAAATCACCTGATATAGTCAGTGAAAATTATATTTCCTTGCTTGAATTTAATTCGCAACAGGAAAATAACAATGCCGTTTATATTTTTAATAAAAACCGCCATCGCGAGCTTACTAATGAGTTAGATAATTTTGAAATAATTCAGGAATTTAGTAATAAGCACGGTAATACTGCTTATATTATTCGTATTAAGTAATATTGAACTATTATGAAAAATATTTTTATCCTAACTGGTGCGGGGATTTCCGCGGAATCTGGTATTGCGACTTTCCGAGCCGAAGACGGTTTATGGGAAAAGCATAAAGTTGAAGATGTTGCTACTCCCGATGGTTTTCGCCGTAATCCTGAATTGGTGCATAATTTTTACAATGAACGTAGGCGGCAACTCAAAACCGTTACACCGAATGCTGCTCATTTTGCGCTGGCAAAGTTGTATAATAATTACTCGCAAGGAATAGTAACGATTGTTACGCAAAATATTGATGATTTGCATGAACGCGCTGGTGCGACTGCAATTCATATGCACGGTGAATTGGAAAAAATGCTCTGTTTGAATTGCCGTAAATCCTGTCTGTGGCAAGAGGATTCAAGCATCGAGAGTATTTGCACCAATTGTGAGAAGCGAGGCGTTTTGCGACCTGATATCGTTTGGTTTGGTGAAATGCCGTATTTTCTTGCTGAAATTGAAAGTTGTTTGCTTAAATCCAGTTTATTTGTGGCGATAGGAACTTCGGGCTTGGTTTATCCAGCGGCGGGTTATGTGCAACTGGCGCGAGCGGCAAAAATCAAAACTCTGGAAATGAATTTAGAAAAAACCGCTGCCTCGCAATTTTTTGATGCGGGAATTTACGGAAAAGCGGGGCAGACGGTAACAGAATGGGTTGAAGAGATTTTGATTAAGTAAAAACTGCTTTTTGAAATATTCTCTTAATGAAAAATAAAATGGCGGTGAGTTATTAGTATAGTTGTTTCAATTCAAAATAAGACAAGGCAGCGAGCCGAAGACAGTATAAGAATACGGCGAGGCGAAGCTAACGCAGTATTATTTTGAAGTGGAACGACTATATTCACCGCCGTTTTATTTCTGCCTTTTATTTCAGAGTAACAATTTCCTCTGCGGCAGTTGGGTGAATTGCGATTGTGTCGTCGAAATCTTTTTTTGTTGCTCCCATTTTTATCGCGACGGCGAAACCTTGCAAAATTTCATCTGCACCATCTCCGTTAATAATTAAGCCGATAATTTTTTCTTCTGCCCCTAAACAAATCAATTTCACCATAAATTTTGCTGGCAAGAGGGCAAATTTTCTGCTCATAGGGTTGAATTTTGTTTGATAAACAGAGATATTTTCTTGACCGTAGAGTGTAATTGCTTCTTCTTCCGACAAGCCGATGCTGGCAATTGGCGGGTGAGTGAAAATTACGGTAGGAATATTTTGATAATCGAGTTTTAAGTTTTGTTCAGAATTGAATAATCTGCGCGCTAATTTTCTGCCTGCGGCAATTGCAACGGGAGTTAAATCTGCTTTACCGATAACATCACCGATAGCATAAATATTTTTTATATTTGTATTTTGAAATTCATCGACTTCAATTATATTTTTTTGTGGATTAACAATAACTCCTGCTTTATCTAAATCTAATTCGGAAATATTCGCCTCTCTTCCCGTTGCAAAAAGCAGCTGATTAACCGTTTTTGCGCTGCCAGATTTGAATATTGCAATGATATTTTCACCGTCTTTTCGGACTTCTTTTATTTCTTCTTGGAAATGTATATTTATGCCAGAATTCTGCATTGTTTCCTGTTGATTGGCGATGATATCGCGGTCAAAATTGCGCAAAATCCTTGACCCGCGCACGATTAAATCAACTTCTGAACCGAGTGCATTTAAAATTCCTGCAATTTCACAAGCGATATATCCGCCGCCTGCGATAATTATTTTCTCTGGCAATTCAGTTAATGCGAAAAAATCATCGGAATTTATTGCATATTCCCGACCTTTAATTTCAGGAATTTTGGGGCTTGAACCAGTTGCAATAATAATATGATTAGCGGAAATTATTTTTTCACCCTCTTTTGATTTTATTTTTACCGTATTTGCACTTAAAAATGAAGCTTGTCCGAAAAATAAATCGACATTTGCATTTTCTAAATTTCGTTTATAAATTGCGTTTAAGTTGCTTATATATTCATCTCGGATTATCTTAAAATTCTGCCAATCGAATTTTCCTGAAAACTCAAAGCCGTAATTTTTTGCACTGTGTAATTTTTCTGCCGTTTCTGCTGCGTAATAGAACAATTTTTTCGGCACGCAACCGACATTGACGCAAGTTCCGCCTAATTTATGTTTTTCAATTACCGCAATTTTTTTACCGAATTCCGCTGCTTTTCTTGCCGCTGCAATTCCGCCTGAACCCGCACCGATACAGATTAAATCGTAATTTTCCATTGCTTTGCTCCTAAAAATGAACAAAAGAGAATTTACAAAAATATTTCATACTGTTTTGACTTTTGCTAGTTTTTATCAATAAACTCCTGGTTTTAATTAAAAAACTTAAATTATTGATTTTCAAGCTGTGATTTAAGCGAAAATGCCGCGCTCGCAAGATTAGGAGAATAGAGCAAATGAGCCTTTTTATTGGAATAGAGAGCACTTCTTTAAGACCAAGCGATATTGCTAGATTAAAAAATAAACAAGTGGCAGGGGTAATTCTTTTTACTCGCAATTATGAAAATTTTGAACAATTAAAAAATCTCTGCACGGAAATTTCCGAAATTGTGCCGCATTTACCGATTGGAGTTGATTGCGAAGGCGGACGGGTGCAACGCTTTCGCGGTGGAGTGTTTAGTGATTTACCAGCGGCAGCAAAATTCGGTGAATTATTCGACCGTCGTCCGCATACGGCTTGTCTTGCTGCTTATGCCGCAGGTTTAGTTTGCGCTTATGAGCTGGCAACCGTGGGAATTGACTTTTCCTTCGCGCCAGTTCTTGATTTGCGGGATAAAAAATCTAGTGTTATTGGCGACCGTGCATTTCACCAAGATGCAGCGGTGGTGAGCTTACTTTCTACCGCTTGGCGGCGCGGTGCAAAAGAATTTCAAATGCCCGCGGTGGGAAAACATTATCCAGGGCACGGTAGAATTTTCGGCGACTCGCATACGATGTTGCCCAAAGATACCCGTTCTTATACCGCGCGCCAAGCTGACCGTTTGCCGTTTTATGCGGCTGCTTACGACGGTATTGAAGCGATTATGGCAGCGCATATTCTTTTGCCAGAAGATACTCGTCCGAGCGGATTTTCGGCGAAATGCTTGCAGGGCTTGCGGGATTTAGGTTTTGACGGAGCAATTGTGAGCGATGATTTGGATATGCAGGCAGCGAAGGAATTATTTCCCGATGCGGCTGTTCGTAGTCAGCATGCTTTGTCTGCGGGGGCTGATGCCGCGATGATTTGTAATTCCTTCCAAGATATGGATATAGCCCTTGCGGCTAATCTTTTATGTCGCGAACCTGAAAAATCACAGAAAAGAATTAAAAAACTTCTTCGAAATAAAACAATTGTGCATACAACCGAAAGCCGTGAAAAATATTTGTTTGCCCGTAAAAGACTAGCTCCGCTTTTGTAAAATTTTATTTTTAAGATAAAAAAATAAGGAAAAATAATGGCAGATAAGTTGTTGATTGTGATATTGAATGCCGATCCTAATGATGCTTTGCAGGTTGTAGAACCACTCTATCAAGCAACGGTTGCAGCCTCAATGGATTATACGGTAGAGGTGATTTTTTCTGGTCGAGCAGGGCAATTAGCAATGCGGGGAGTGGCAAATAAAATATTAACCGAGCGGAAAATTCAAGAAACGGTTTATGATTTAATTAAAGATGCTTATAAAAGCGGAGTTATTTTTAAGGCTAGTAAATTCGTAGTTCAGAAGTGGGGAGATAACTTAATTGCAGAAATAAGCGAAGTAGTCAGCACAGGTTATATTGTAGGGGAAATAATGAACCCTGCAATAAAGTCGCTTTCTTATTGATTAAGAGGAATAAATAATGCAAATTTTGGACAATAAAGAGCTGGAAAAAGTATTAGCAAAAAGCGAATGTTTAATCAATTCAGCGGAAATAAATGCGATTTATGACCGTCTCGCCGCACAGCTAAATTTAGTTTATGCCGAACTAAATCCGATTGTCATTGTGGTGATGAGTGGCGGTTTAATTCCAGCTGGGCAGCTACTTTCGCGTTTTTCATTTTTTCACCGTATGGATTATTTGCATGCTTCACGGTATAGAAATAATGTTGGCGGTGCACAATTAAATTGGAAAGTCCGCCCGACTAGCGATGTAACTAATGAACATATTCTTTTAATTGATGATATTTTTGATGAAGGTATAACCTTAAAAACTATCTACGAGGAATTAGAAAAGCTTAATCCTAAAACGCTAAAAACTTGCACTCTTATCAATAAAATTCACGGTCATAAGGTGAAAAATTTTACTGTCGATTTTGTCGGAACAGAAGTGCCAGATCGTTACATCTACGGTTGCGGAATGGATTATCACGGTTATTTGCGGCATCTTCCTGGAATTTATGCCATGAAAGAAGAATAATGCAAGAAGTTTGGTAAATAAAATTAAAAACCACTTGACAAAGAATAGGAAATCATTATGAGCACTTTATACGACAAATTATGGGATAAACACACAATTGCGGGCAAGGGCGAAGCGATGCAGCTTTTGTATATCGATCAGCATATGATTCATGAAGTAACTTCACCGCAGGCATTCGACGGACTTAGGCTTGCGGGCAGAAAACTTCGCCGTCCTGATAAAACTTTCGCGGTGATGGATCACAATACTCCGACCATTTTAGAAGATAGAAAGAATATCCAAGACGGAATATCTAAAACCCAATTAGATGCTTTGGAAAGAAATTGCAAAGAATTCGGAGTTGAATTAGCTGATTTATTCGATAAACGAAACGGAATAGTGCATATGGTCGCCCCTGAATTAGGACTGACTTTGCCTGGAAAAACATTAGTCTGCGGCGACAGCCATACCGCAACCCACGGTGCATTCGGGGCTTTGGCTTTCGGTATCGGCACATCGGAAGTTGAACATGTGTTTGCAACTCAAACTTTATGGCAAGCAAAATTGCAAAATCTCGGAGTAAAAATAAGCGGAAAATTGCCCAAAGGGGTGTATGCAAAAGATGTAATACTGTATTTATTAAGCAAGTATGGGGTAGCTGTTGGAAATGGATACGCATTAGAATTTTTCGGCGACACTATAAAAAATATGAATATGGAGGAGCGGATGACGCTCTGCAATATGGCAATTGAAGGAGGTGCAAAGGTGGGATTAGTTGCACCTGATGAGGTAACTTTTGAATATGTAACAGGTAGAGAATTTTCACCAAAGGGTGCAGCTTTAGAACG
This sequence comes from Cardiobacteriaceae bacterium, assembly GCA_017484165.1. Classification (GTDB taxonomy): domain Bacteria; phylum Pseudomonadota; class Gammaproteobacteria; order Cardiobacteriales; family Cardiobacteriaceae; genus RGIG9182. The sequence goes on from JAFUTP010000062.1 coordinate 45,116, forward strand.
AGCAAAGGCTAAATGGAGAGAATTATTTACCGATAGTGAAAAAGATTATGACAAATTGCTTGAAATTAAAGCCGAAGATATAACTCCACAGGTTACTTGGGGCACAAATCCAGGTATGGGAGGAGGAATAAATGAACCTATTCCAGAATTAAATGAAAATAATCAAAAAGCTTTGCAATATATGAACTTGAAATCAGGTTCTAAAAAGTCAGATATCCCACTTAAACATATCTTTATCGGTTCTTGCACTAACGGTCGAATTACCGATTTAAGAGAGGCGGCAAAAATATTAAAGGGTAGAAAAATTGCCGCAGGAATTAAGGCATTGGTGGTGCCTGGTTCGATGGAAGTAAAACGCGAGGCGGAAGAAGAAGGTTTGGATAAAATTTTTCTTGCAGCAGGTTGTGAGTGGCGTGAGCCAGGTTGCTCTTCATGCTTGGGAATGAATCCCGATTTGATGCCAGCTTACGAGCATATTGCTAGCACTTCGAACCGTAATTTTGAAGGTCGGCAAGGTGCAAATTCTCGCACCCATCTCGTAAGCCCTGCAATGGCAGCGGCGGCAGCAGTGGCAGGAAAATTTGTTGATATTTCAAAAGAAGGTTGGGAAAAAGAATTACCGTAATTTTTTAATAAAAATTCAGATGATTATTTTGACAAAGATATAAAAGATAGTAAAAAGCCGCTAATTATTGCGGCTTTCTTATTATTGCTTACAAAGAATTTTTTTGAGTTCTTTAATATTCACTTTTCCAGCTTTATTAGAGAAAAATTCCAGCTGTTCGTTACTATTGATTTTTACTAAAACAGTGCAAAGTTCAGCCCAACCGTGAAAAGAAAATTTGAAGCTTTTGCGTTTTTTATATTTTGTTAATATTGTTATTGCTTGTTCGTTATAATTCTTGCAAAGAAATATGCCTGTAATGTAAGAGACCATATGTTCGGAATTTGGTTTTACTTTATTAAAACCGTCTTCGGCAATAAAATCAAGGCAGTTTTTGCAAATGTCGGCGGATAAATTATCAACTTGAAAAATATAGCAATATTCATAAGCCTCTAATGACCAAATAATTGCTTTTTTACTTAACATATAGCGCGAATTACGCATTTCTAAATCAGCGGTAGCAACAAGTGGAAGATGGTGATTTTCGATTGCTCTAATATTATAATTTTGCTGATAAGAGCGTAAAAGTCTTGTTGTATATTGATTTAACATAAAGAGTATTCTTTTTTTAATGATTAAAAATTTATATTTTATGGAGAAAAACATGGCGCAAATTATTAGTTCTGAATTTCCTTTAATTCGCAAACGCCGTAACCGATACACTGCAAGTATTCGGAGTTTATTACAAGAGACGGTTTTAACTACAAAAGATTTAGTTATGCCTGTATTTATTACCGATGACAGTGTAGATTGTCCTATCGCTTCAATGCCAAAAATTAAACGCTTGACTATAAATTCTTTGCTAAAAGAGTGTGAAGAATTATTGCGTCTAGGGGTGATTGCAATTGCACCTTTTCCAAATGTGAATAATAAACATAAAACCGATGACGGAATTTATGCAACTAATCCTGACGGTATTTTGCCAAAAGCATTAAGAGAGGTAAAAAAACGCTTTCCAGAAATGCTGATTTTTGCCGATATAGCCCTTGATCCATACACTTCTCACGGGCAAGATGGCATAATTGATGAAGAAGGTTATATTTTGAATGATATTACCGTCGAAATGCTAATTAAACAGGCTTTAATTTGCGCAGAGAGTGGTGCTGATTTTGTCGCACCCTCCGATATGATGGACGGAAGAGTGCAAAAAATTCGCGAAAATTTGGAAAAAAACGGTTTAATTAACACGGGAATAATGGCTTATTCGGCAAAATATGCAAGTAGTTATTATGGACCGTTTCGTGATGCTGTTGGTTCAACTGCGAATTTAGGAAAATCAGGCAAACATAATTATCAAATGGACTTTGCAAATAGCGATGAAGCACTGCAAGAGGTGGCATTAGATATACGAGAGGGGGCAGATATTGTGATGGTAAAACCCGCAACTATTTACCTTGATATTATCCAAAGAGTGAAAACGCAATTTGCTTTTCCGACGGCTGCTTATCATGTCAGTGGTGAATATGCAATGTTGGAAGCGGCATTTGCAAATAATTGGCTTGACAGGGATAAAATTATCCTTGAAACTTTGACTTCAATTAAGCGTGCTGGGGCAGATTTTACCTTTACTTATTACGCAAAAGAGGCGGCAAAATTATTGCAAAGAGGGTAGTTTTATCTTTAATATTAAATTGACTTATTTTTGGAAAAAATTATGAATAACACACTTGACAATAAGCATATAAATAAAACTTACCGTTGTGCGGTTATTGGTAATCCGATTGCTCATTCTCGCTCGCCCGAAATTCACGCAAAATTCGCTGAAAATGCAGGTATTTCATTAAATTATGACAAAATTTTGGCAGAAGATGAAGTTGCTTTTCTTACTACCGTTAAGGAATTTTTTGAGCTTGGTGGAACGGGATTAAATATTACCGTGCCGTATAAAACTGCTGCTTTTGAAATTGCCGATATTCATTCGGAATATGCTAAAAGAGCCAAAGCAGTTAATACTTTATCTTTTGACGGTGAAAAAATTATTGCTGATAATACTGACGGTCGCGGCTTGTGTAAGGCATTAAAAGAATATTGCAATTGTGAATTAAAAGATAAAAGAGTGTTAATTATCGGGGCAGGGGGGGCAGCAAGAGGTGTTGTTTTTCCTTTGTTTGAAGAGGGAGTTTCTAAAATAGATATTTTTAACCGTAATTATCAAAGAGCAGAAAATTTAGTGCAAGATGAGGAAAATAATAATCTGCATGCCCTGCATGCACCTGATGATGAATATGATTTAATTATCAATGCAACCTCAACAGGGTTAGAAAAAGATACGGAGAGTGCAAATTTATTTTTTAATTCCATTTCGCAATCGGTAATAAAACCAAGCACAGTTTGCTATGAAATGATGTATGGCAAAAAAACACCTTTTATGCTTTGGGCAGAAAATAATCATTGCAGCAAAATATTCGACGGTTATTCGATGTTGGTCGGACAAGCAAAAATTAGTTTTGATATTTGGTTTTCTGAAATTATTGATAAGTTGTATAGTTTGTAAAAAAATATATCAAGAATGTAAAAAAATACCGTTAAGAAATAAAAACCTCCATCGAAAGGTGGAGGTTTTTATTTGCGTAATTAAGTAAGAACGGCAGGCGAAGTTGCCGTTGGTTTTGTCATAGTATTCTATGTGTTTTACGATCCAGTAGTTCTTCTGGTATGACGCAATATTTTGGTCTAGTAAAGTAGTCTAGAAAATATTTGAAGTGCATCATAGTTAATTCTGTCAGTTCACCATACCTATAAATTTCATAAAAGGCAAGTTGTGCATAACGAATTTCGGATGATGTCATACGTAGATCTATATAGTCATCATTGTAATCCCTAATAGTTCCAGTATATTCCATTGCACTAGGTTCCCACCAACGAAACCAAGTATCATTGATGCCTAGATCCATTACATACCGTAAATCTCCAATAATGCTGAATGATAAACTGTAATGCCCTGTTTGTATATGTGCTGAGCCATAATTATAAAATGCTTTTTCCATCTCTTCATACATGTCTTGGAGAGTGAAAATTTTGAGAGTTCTGCATGCATATTTATCATCTACAAGATAACTAGAACTAAATTCAATTTTAGTGTCTGGCTCATTGGCAAAATATTTAGTTTCAAATTTCTTTTCTTGTATTTCTTTGATTCTAAATTGTCTTATCTTTTTATCTTGATCCAATAAAATATCCTGTGCAGAACCAGTGCATAAGTTATTTGTCATTTTTCTTATTTCCTTGTTGGATAGATAATTGAGAAGAAAAGCGGAGTAAAAAAAACTCCGCTTAATGTTGGTTTAACGATATTCGTGTGGGTTATTGAAAGAAAGGGTACTTTCATCGAAAGTGAACCACACTTGTATCCATTGAAGAGTAACCACAATGCAAATTTTACCATCAGTAACTGGAAATACATAATACATATCGTAGAAGAATAAAGCTTTTCCAAAATTTTGAATAAATTCTCTTGTGTTGATTTGTTCTATATTTACTATTTTAATGATAGTATATTCTTTATCACAAATAACAAATTTATCTTCAAATAGGTAATAAATATGTTCATATACTTGTGAAGGTAATTTGCATTTTGCTTTATCGAGTTGCATAATTATATTTATTTTATAGGTCTAGGTTTGCCGACAGGAATGAGTTTATTTATATCCTGCTTGTTATAGATTTCCACTTGTGTTCCACCACCAGGATAAGTTACACCGTTATGTGTTTGAGGACCTACTGTTCCAGTTTGTACTCTGATCCCTTCTGGTATTAAGTATGTTTGAACTTCTGTTACATCTTTTTTAAAACCAGGAGTTACCGCTAATTGATTTCTTACATAATTTACATTTGGAATGTAATCTTGTGTTCCCCAACCACCAGGACCTGTTTGACCAGGAGATTGAGCCATATTGATGTAGAAATTTTCTGGTGCATCCATAGAAACAATTGGCACTCCTTCTGCCCAAGGATATGTGTCTTCATATTTTGATTTTGGAAGTAGTGGAGTATTGGTATCTGGAAATAAATTATCAGGCGTTTTTGCGCTATTTGCAGCAGTATTTTTAACCGCAGGTGTTGGAGCAATATTATCAACTTTCCTTCCTGCGCCAGCTGCATCCGCCAAATTATCGGCTTTATTTATAACCCCAACACTATTGCTAGCTACTCCTAAACCTTTGCTTGTTGCCGCAGCGATTATGGTATTTCCGACGGCATTTCCGCCGAGTTCGCCAAAGGCTGTGCCGTCGCCTGAGGCGTAGGCATCTTTTGCGTTGTTATATGTTTCTTGCGCTGTATTTTTTATGCCCTGA
>JAFUTP010000063.1 GCA_017484165.1 Cardiobacteriaceae bacterium
ATTTAATGTCATAAGCCATAAATAAATACTCCAAATTAGCTGAAAAAATTATTGTAACATATTTTGTTACTTTGATACGAAATGACTATACTGCTGCCGTCATCCTGAGCGCAGCGAAGGATCTGTCGATAGATTTTTCGCTGCGCTCAAAATGACGGAAGAGGCGGAAATTGGCGGTAAAAGGTAAAAATAAAAAATCCGCCGTTTTTACACAGCGGATTTGTTTTGCAAATAAATACAAATAACGGAACTTGTAGGTGCGAAGTCGGATCGCCTGTCGGTGCAATCGACCTAGATGAAAGATTTGATAATTTCTGCTCGTTTTGGGTGTTTAAGGCGGCGGATAGCTTTGGTTTCGATTTGACGAATTCTTTCGCGGGTAACTTCGAACTGCTTACCGACTTCTTCCAAAGTGTGATCTGTTGTAAGACCGATACCGAATCGCATTCGTAAAACTCTTTCTTCGCGAGGAGAAAGTCCGCGCAGGGCGGTATTGACTGCTTCTTCCAAGGCTTTATCGGTTGCGCTTTCGACAGGTGAGCGGATATTTGTATCTTCGATGAAATCGCCGAGATGTGCATCATCATCATCACCGACTGGGCTTTCTGTAGAAACGGGTTCTTTTGCAATTTTGATAATTTTGAGAATTTTTTGCTCATCGACACCCATTTCTTGGGCAATTTCTTCGGTAGTTGGTTCGCGACCGAGTTGTTGTTCGAGAGCGCGTGAGGCGCGTTTCATTTTGTTGATAGTTTCAATCATATGAACTGGAACACGGATAGTGCGGGCTTGGTCGGCGATAGAACGGGTAATTGCCTGCCGTATCCACCAAGTTGCATAGGTTGAAAACTTAAATCCGCGGCGGTATTCGAATTTATCTACGGCTTTCATCAAGCCGATATTTCCTTCTTGGATGAGGTCGATAAATGACATTCCGCGGTTGGCAAATTTTTTTGCAATTGAGATTACTAGCCGCAAGTTGGCATGCACCATTTCCTCTTTGGCTTTGAAAGCTTCTTTATGTCCTGCGGTGATGGTTTTATACAGACTACGGATTTTGCCCGACGGCATTTGATATTTTTCGGAAATTGCGACCAGTTCCGATTGCAATTTGTTGATTTCGGGCATCAAATTGCGCAATCTTTCTGCATAAAGAGTTTTCTTTTTGAGTTCTTCATTGAGGAAATTTGGGTTTTCTTCGTTACCGTTAAAAGCTTTGATGAAATATCTCGTTGGCAAACCTGCTTTATTTACCGCTATTTGGCGGATTTTTTGGTCGATTTTGCTGATTTGTTCGGCAGGTTTTTGGATTCTTGCTTCCATCAATTCGACGGCTCTGCTGGTGAAGAAAAATCCGCGGTGAAATTCTTGAATATCGCTCATCAGTTTTTGTCCTGCCTTGCTTTCTAATGCCTTGCTACCTTTGGAATAGGTGTCGCGTAGTTTGGCGATGAGCTCTTCGAATTCGAGCATTTTTTCTCTTGCCCGTTGTAATTTTTCTGCTTTTGCGTTGTTGGGATTAGGTTTATTTTTTTTACCGAAAGGTTTATTTGTTTCGCCGTCTTCGTTTTCTTCGTCCTCATCGGAAGAATCTTCGCTTGCGATATCGTCAGGAATATCTTGTTCTTCATCCAAATTGTCTGAATCGTCGGAATTTTCTTTATTGGCTGCTGCTTCTGCTGCTTGATTTGCTGCCAGTGCTTCTAGGGATTTATCGTCCATATCTTCCACGAGGCAATAATCGGTAATGAAGTCTCCGAGTTTCCATTGACCGCTTTCGGTGCGTTGGAAGATATCTGACAAAGTCATCATTGAGAGGGGAAATTGTGCCAAGCTATCGCGCACGCTGCTTAAACCGTGTTCGAGGCGTTTAGAAATTTCGATTTCGGTTGATTGATTGATGAGGGAATATTGTCCCATTTCGCGCATATACATCCGCACGGGATCGGTAGTGCGACCGACTTCGGTATTTTTTGTTTGTTGTTTTTCGTCTTCGGCTTTGATTTCGCCAGCGGTTGCGTCTAGATCTGGCGCGTCGATGACGGTTATTTCCTGTTCGGTGAGATATTGCAAAATTTTGTTGATAAGGCTGTTGTTAGTCATATTTTTGCTTTCTAGCGAGATTTCATTCGGAAGAATGTCTTTGATTTCTTCGAAGGTAATTTCGCCGTTATCTCTGCCGCGCTCGACTAATTCGTCGAGAATTTCCTGCATTTCTTCTTCGGCTTCGAGTTCGAGTTCGTCTTCTTCGATGGTTTGATCGGCTTGTTTTGCGCTTGCTTCGCGCAGGGCTTTGAGTTTTTCTTTTAATTCATCGGAAAGTTCTTTGGTTTTAACTTCCTGTTTAACTTCTTCTTTTTCGATATTGATTTGATTTTTCTTCGTATTCGGCAGTCCAGTAATACGGATATTTAATTCCGCGAAGGCGTTTAACACTTGCAGCACGACAGGATTTTTTACGACTATTGCATCGTTTTCTTCTGTGATTTGCAGCACTTTTTTGATTTCGCCGAAGCGGATTTTTCCTTTTTCTTTACCGCGAGCGAGCAGCTCTCTAATCAGAGCTTTGGACGGTTTATTGCTAGTTTTTTGTTCCGCGACTTTTTTCGCGGCATCTTTTGTGCTTGCGTTTTCAGCCGTTGCTTTGGTAGTTGATTTTTTATTTGTATTCGCTGCGCTGTTTTTTTCCTTGCTAGCAGAGATTTTTTCTTTTGGAAGAGATTTAGCTGTTTCTTTTTTCGTGAGAGTTTTTTTCGCCGTTGTTTTTTCGGCTTTTATTTCAACTTTTATTTCAGCTTTTGCTGCCGTTTTGGGAGCGGTTTTAGTTTCTTTTTGAGTGTTTTTTGTAGTTTTGCTCGCGGTATTTTTTGCCGTTTTATTGCTGCGGACGGTTGCGGATTTACTGTCTTTTTTTGCGGCAGCGGTAGTTTTGCTAGCGGATTTTTTTGCCGTAGTTTTTGCAGTGCTCGCTACTTTTTTATCCGTTTTAGTAGTTGCTTTTGTTGCTTTGCTAACCGCTTTTTCCGCAGTTTTGCTTGTTGCTTTGCTAACCGCTTTTTCCGCAGTTTTGCTTGTTGCTTTGCTAACCGCTTTTTCCGCAGTTTTGCTTGTTGCTTTGCTGGCTGATTTTTTTGCTACAAGTGCAGCTTTAACTTTTTCCTTGGCGGAGAGTTTTTTGTTGTCCGTGTGTTCTTTTTTGCTTGTATTGGCTATTTTTGTAGTTTTTGTTGCCGCTTTCTTTTCGCTGGCTTTGCTGGATTTTGCCTTGGAAGATGCTTTGGAAGAAGTGGTTTTTGTAGCCATTATGAAATGTCCTTTTTGTTTGAGGCTGGCGGAAAATGGAGTTATGCCTTGAATTTTTCAAGCCGCTCGCGGGTATTGCGGCATTTTTCTTGGAGTGTTTGCAGGGCGGTGGTGAATTCGTTTTGTTGTTGCTGCTCGTCTAATTGATTTTTTGCGGCACGGATAAAAATTTGCCATTCCTGTAATTTCTCTTGGAGTAGAACGCTATCCGCACCAGAACGGGCGAGATAAATAAGCTCGTTGAGATGCGGCATTTTTACGGCTAAATCGGCAAGAGTTGGGGAGATTTCCTGATTTGTCCGCCAATTGGGGTGATTGGCAAGCATTGCAAGTAGTCGGTGTTCGCGCTTGGCAGGCGGATTAGAGGTTCTGCTGTATGAATATGAATTGCGTTGTTGGCGCTTGGCGGTATTTTGATAATTGCTGCCATCGAGTGCAATTGCTGATGCCAGCTGATTTTGTAGCTGCTGTTGAAGCAAATTACGGTAATTCGAATTGGGTAGAAGTGAAAGCCAATTGCCAGCTTCAAGAGCAAGACGGTTGGTTTCTTCGACGCTGCGGTTGGTTTTACGGTTTTTTTCGTCGATGCCGAGCAATTTTTCCAAAAACTGCGAGGGGCTAATTCCCGCATCCAAAAGCCGTAAAAATCCGTCGCGACCGTTTTTATCTAGCAAGGAATCAGGATCTTCACCGTCGGGCATAAATACAAAACGCCAATCGATTTTTTCTTCAAAATTGCTAAACACGATTTGCAGAGCTTTTTTTGCCGCATTCAATCCCGCTGTATCACCGTCAAAGCAAAAATAAACCTGCTCGCAGTTTTTTTTGAGAATTTCGCAGTGTTTTTCGCCGAAAGCTGTTCCCAGTGCGGCTACCGCATTTGTAAAACCGTATTGCGCGAGTTTGATGCAGTCCATATAACCTTCGCAAACGATTAGGGATTTAGCGCGATTTTGTTTTGCTTGAAATAAACCGTAAAACTCGCTTCCCTTGTGAAACCAGTTGCTGTCGGGAGAATTTAAGTATTTTGGTTCTTGCTTGCCGAGTGCGCGCGCACCGAAAGCAATAATCTGACCGCGACGGTTGTGAATGGGAAAAATTATCCGATCGCGGAAATAGTCATAAAAATCACCGTCTTTTTCACGGATAAGCCCGACTTCTTGCAGCAAATTTCTGCCGTATTTATCCGCAAATCGCTCCAAAATCAGATTGCCGAAGCTGCTGTAACCAATTGCAAAATTGTCTAGCGATGTTCGATTTAATTTGCGGGAGTTGATGTAATTACGGGCTGCTTCGGCGTTTGGCGAAGAAAACAGCTGCTCTTGGAAAAAAATCGCGGCATCACGAAGTAAATCTAATCCTCGTTCAATTTTTGCTTTTTCTTCCTGCGATTTTTCGGGGTTGAAGTAAGAATTTTGCTCGTAACGAACGGGAAGACCTACAAATTCCGCATAACTTTCTACCGCCTCGACAAAACTCAAATTTTCATAATCCATCAAAAAACGCAGAGCATTACCGCTTTTGTGGCAGCCAAAACAGTAGTAATACTGCTCATTGCGATGCACCGCAAAGGAGGGAGTTTTTTCATTGTGAAAAGGGCAGTTGGCAAAAAAATCATTGCCAGAATGTTTTTTGAACTCGATACCTTTGGAGACAAGCAAAGCGTGCAAATCGCCTTGCTCCAATAGTTCGTTAATGAAAGAATTTTCAATGCGTCTATTCATCGAGTAAGCGGAAATTTTTATAAATTTTTAAGCGCAACTTCCAAGCAAAATTGCGCTTAAAACGAAAGGAAAAAATGTTTTATTGGGTATGTCTAAAAATTCGTCATTTTGAGCCGTAGGCGAAAAATCTCTATCGGCAGATCCTTCCCTACGCTCAAGATGACGAGGATAAAAAATAGAACTACCCCTGAATTTAGATGCGCCCTATTGCAATTTGCTTTTGAGATATTTACCGACCAGAGCCAAATCAGCCTTGCCTTCAAGTTCAGGACGCATTTTGTTCATCAAAACACTCATCGATGCAATTGTTGCAGGCAGTCCGCTTTCTGCGAAAACTTTATCAACATACTGCGCGATTTCTTCCTCGCTCATTTGCGCTGGCATAAAACGGTAAATCACCGCGATTTCCGCTTCTTCTTTTTCGGCTAAATCTGGACGGTCAGATTTGTGATATTGCGCGGCTGCGTCTTTGCGCTGCTTAACTTGCCGTTGTAATTCCTTGATTGCGATATCGTCATTGATTTCGATGCCTTCATCAATTTCGATTTGTTTGAGAGCAGCGGTAAGCATTCTTAAAGTTTGCAGAGTGGCGGTATCTTTGGCGCGCATTGCGTCTTTTACCGCAGAGTTAATGTCTTCACGAATTGTCATAAATATTCCAGTTTCCAGACTAAATAACAAACCGTCTGCCGAAAAAATAACGGCAGACGGCTTCAAAAAATCAGATTTTTACTTTTTTAATTAGTAAAGACGCTCAAAGCGCGATTTTTCTTTTTTGATGCGACGAGCGTTGCGTTTAATTGCGGCTACTAATTTGCGTTTGCGTTCCTGCGTTGGTTTTTCGTAGAACTCACGGCTTCTAACTTCGGCAAGAACTCCTGCTTTTTCACAAGAGCGTTTGAAACGGCGCATTGCTGCATCAAATGGTTCGTTATCGCGAACTTTAATACTTGGCATTGAATATCCTTAAATTTATTTGAAATGAAATGAAAAGAAAAAGAGCGGCGCACTATAAAAACTTAAATTTATTTTTCAAGTCTTACCGCTCACAACTTAAAAACTTATTTGGCACGATAAACAGGAAACTCGGCACATAACTCGGCAACTTTGCCGCGGATTTCGATAATTTTTTCCTCATTGTTGATGTCGTCCAAAATATCGCAAATCCAAGAGGCAACCTTCTTCGTCTCCGCTACACCAAAACCGCGAGTGGTCATCGCAGGCGTTCCAATCCGCAAACCGCTAGTAACCATCGGAGGTTGCGGGTCATTTGGAATAGCGTTTTTATTGACCGTAATGTGAGCGCGACCGAGTGCTTCATCGGCAGCTTTACCCGTAATTCCTTTTTTAATCAGGCTAATGAGCATCAAGTGATTTTTTGTGCCGCCTGAAATAACATCGTAGCCGCGAGAGTTGAAAATTTTCGCCATTGTTTTGGCGTTTTCGATAACTTGTTCTTGATAGGCTTGAAAGCTTGGTTCGAGAGCTTCTTGGAATGCTACCGCTTTTGCTGTAATTACATGCATCAACGGTCCGCCTTGAATTCCAGGGAAAATTGCGGAATTGAGTTTTTTCTCGATTTCGGGATTAGCTTTTGCCAAAATCAAACCGCCGCGTGGTCCGCGTAAGGTTTTGTGAGTGGTTGTAGTAACAACATCCGCGAACGGAACAGGATTTGGATACAAACCAGCGGCAACCAATCCAGCCACATGTGCCATATCCACCATCAAATAAGCACCGACACTGTCCGCGATTTGACGGAATTTTTCAAAATCAAGAATTTGTGAGTAAGCGGAAAATCCCGCAATAATCATTTGCGGCTTGTGCTCATTAGCGAGATTTTGCAGATTGTCATAATCGATTAAACCTGTTTCAGGATTTAATCCGTAACCGATGGAGTTGTAAGTTTTGCCTGAAAAGCTGACTTTTGCGCCGTGAGTGAGATGTCCGCCTGATGCTAAATCCATACCGAGAACGGTGTCGCCAGCTTTGAGTAGAGCTAAAAACACGGCGGCATTTGCTTGTGAGCCAGAATGCGGTTGCACATTTGCATAATCAGCACCGAATAAGGTTTTGGCTCTTTCGATGGCGAGGCGTTCGACGGTATCAACGAATTCACAACCGCCGTAGTAGCGTTTTCCTGGATAACCTTCGGCATATTTATTAGTGAGTGCGCTTCCTTGTGCTTCCATCACTCTTGGAGAGCAATAATTTTCTGATGCGATTAGTTCGATGTGATCTTCTTGCCGTTGATTTTCTGCTGCAATTGCTTGGGCGAGTTCATCATCGAAACCAGCTATTTCCATTTGAGAATCAAACATATCGTGTCCGTATTGTTTTTTGTGGATAAGAGGGCGGCATTGTAGTTTGCTGTCAGAAAAACTTTACCCTTATCGTGAATTAGTAAAAAATAAATATCTATCTAGTTAAGACTGAAAATAAATACAAAAAAGATGATTTTCGAGGTGATGTTATGAGCACAGAGTTTTTCGCGCGAGATGCAGAAAACTTGGTTGAACGGCAGTATTGCGGGGCGGATGGCAAGATTTATCAGATTTCCGACAAGGTCATTCAAGGTTTTGCAGAGCGTTTGGAAGTCGTGCCTGAAAAATTGCGGCAATACTCTGGTGCGATTGTGGTGCAGGCGGAAGTTGCCTCTTGGCAGTTTTTTTCTTGCGAGGAACAAGATTTCACTCGTGCTGACTTGCAGGATGAAAGCGGTAAAACGACCGTTCTTTCTTTGGAAAAAGTTAGTGATTCTTTATGTCGGGCATTTGTTCCACCGCTTGCTGATGGTTATTACAAAATCAATCTTTACGGTGAGAGTATCCGTAGTTATTTTGTGATTGCCGCCGAGGAGCGAGTTTTTGAAATTCCCGAACTTGACGAAAAACCCGCAACTGGCATCACATTGCAGCTTTATTCTTTGCGTAGTGCGCGTAATTGCGGTATCGGCGATTTTGTTGATTTATCTGAATTTTTAAAGAAAACCGCGCAATATCAAATTGATTTCATCGGTCTTAATCCTCTTCACTCCTTATTTTCCTCCCGTCCCGAACAGTGTTCTCCTTATTCCCCCTCATCGCGGCTTTGGCTTAATCCGATTTATTTGGCGGTTGAACGGGTTATCGGTTTCAAAAGTCAAGCGGTTTCCAAGCTTTATCAAAAACTAGAACCAGAAATCACACGCTTGCGTGAGCTTGAAACCGTGGATTACGCTGGCGTTTGGCGGGTAAAAGAAGAGCTTTTGCGTGCCTCGTTTAAGGCGTTTTTAGCAAGCCGTAGCGCGGATATGAAGAAAAAATTCGCTGATTTTTGCCGTGCTGGCGGTGAGGATTTGCGCGGATTTGCCTTATTTGAAGCACTGGATAGAGCGCAAATTGCTAAAAATCCAAAATTACGCCAACGAGGCGACGGTTGGCTTGCTTGGGAAGAAAAATATCAATCACCGAAATCGGCAGCGGTGGCAGTTTTTGCTGCTCGCAATGAGGCAGAAATTGACTTTTATATGTATTTGCAATGGCAAATTGCTGAACAGTTTGCGGGTTTGCAAAAGCAGGCAGAAAAATTAGGAATGCGGCTGGGTTTTTACGGTGATTTGGCGGTTGGTTGTGCGAAAGGTGGTGCGGATACTTGGCTTCATTCTGAAATTTACTGCCTTGATTGCGGAGTTGGAGCACCTCCTGATCCGCTTGCGCCGCAAGGTCAAAATTGGTGTCTTCCGCCAATCAATCCGAAAATTTTGGCAGCGACGGGATTTGAATTCTTCATAAAACTTTTGCGCGCCAATATGCGTAACTACTCGATTTTGCGCCTTGATCACGCAATGTTGCTTGCTCGTCTTTGGTGGATTAAAAATTTTGACGGTGAGGAAAATGGCGCGTATATCCGTTATCCCTTGGATATTCTGCTGGCAATTTTGATTGTGGAGAGTAGGCGTGCGAAATGTATGGTCATTGGGGAAGATTTAGGAATTGTTCCTGATGGTTTTCGTGAATTGCTCAAAAAGCGCGGTGTTTTTGCGTATAGCGTCTTGTATTTCAATCTTCATAACCGTCCGCAGCACGATAATCCGCAGTCGATTAGCGTTATTTCCACTCATGATGTTGCGCCATTTGCTGCTTGGTGGGCGGAGACCGATTTAAGAAAAATGCGGGAATTTGGCATATTTGCAACAGATGCGGAACTTAAAACAGCGATAGATGCGCGCAATGCGGAAAAAATGCAGCTTTTTGTTGCAATGCAAAAAAACCGTGTTTTGACCGAAAACGAAAAATATCCGCGCCGTGGTAATTCGATTTTGCGCCGTGCGGTGCATCAATTTTCTGCTCAAACTGCGGCGAAGCTTTATGGGATTCAGCTCGAAAATCTCATCGCGATGAATAAAAATTTCAACTTTCCAGGTGTGGCAGAAGGCTATCCCAACTGGGCGGTAAAACTACCGATTAGCCTTGAAGAGTTGCCTAGACACCGTGAGTTTTCACAATTACTTTCAATACTCGGAGATCAGCGTATGAAAAAAGCCAAACTTGCATACAAAATCGAAAACGGTGAGCGCGAAATCATCGATCGTCTGTTTAATGCGGTGGAGAATGATCCTTTTGCTTATCTCGGTAAGCATCATCGTGCGGACGGTTCGGTTGTGGTGCGGACAATTCAACCCGAAGCCGATGCGGTTTATTTAGTTAATCGTGCCAACGGCGGAAATATTTGTGAAATGCAAAGAATTGATGCTCGCGGATTGTTTGCGGCGGTTTTGCCCTCGGCGGATACTAAATATCGCATTGCTATCGATTACAAAAACGGTGATGGCTTGGTTATTGAAGATCCATACCGCTTTCCTTCTTATCTTGGTGAGATTGACAGTTGGCTTTTGGGACAGGGAAATCATTTGCGACCGTTTGAATATTTGGGTGCGCATTTGCAGGAATTTGACGGTGTTAGTGGTGTGCATTTTGCGGTTTGGGCACCGAATGCGAAGCGAGTATCGGTAGTTGGTGATTGGAATGCTTGGGACGGTAGGCGCAATCCGATGCGGCTGCAAAGCAATATCGGCGTGTGGGAAATTTTTATTCCTGGCGTTTGTGAAAACGACTTATATAAATATGAAATTTTGGATGCGAACGGCAATCTCCGTATGAAAGCCGATCCTTACGCTTTCGGTGCGGAACTTCGTCCTGGCACGGCATCTTTGGTGCGTAGTTTGCCTACTCGTTCGGCTGCGGCGGGTAAGGTTCGTAACCGTATTGAGGCGAATGCGGTTGATAAACCGATAAGTATTTATGAAGTGCATCTTGGTTCTTGGCGACGCAATCCTGAAAACAATTTTTGGCTTACTTACGCTGATTTTGCTCGTGATTTGGTTGCTTATGTCAAGGATATGGGCTTTACGCATATCGAATTGATGCCCGTTACCGAATATCCATACGACGGTTCTTGGGGCTATCAACCGACTGGACTTTATGCACCGACATCTCGTTTTGGCTCACCGCAAGAGTTGCGCGATTTTGTCCATGCGGCGCATCAAGCGGGTTTGAATGTAATTTTGGATTGGGTAGTCGGACATTTCCCTACAGACGAAAGCGGTCTGCAACGCTTTGACGGCACGGCTCTTTATGAACATCAAGATCCGCGTGAGGGGTATCACAAAGATTGGAATACCTTGATTTACAACTTCGGACGCACGGAAGTTGCCAATTTCCTGCGTGGAAATGCGCTTTATTGGATTGAAAGATTCGGTTTTGACGGACTGCGCGTTGATGCGGTGGCTTCGATGATTTACCGCGATTATTCCCGTGAAGAAGGGGAGTGGATACCGAATCAATATGGCGGTAAAGAAAACATTGAGGCGATTGAATTTCTGCGCCGCTCCAATCATATGCTGCGCACGGAAGCGGCTGGGACGATGTGTATTGCCGAAGAATCAACATCTTTCGGCGGTGTAACTCACGATGAAGGCTTGGCTTTCCAATACAAATGGAATATGGGTTGGATGAACGACACTCTGCGCTATATGCAGGAAGATCCGATTAACCGTAAATACCATCACAACAAAATGACTTTCGGAATGATTTATCAATATTCCGAAAACTTCATACTTCCGCTCTCTCACGATGAAGTGGTGCACGGTAAGCGTTCAATTCTCGACCGTATGCCTGGTGATTGCTGGCAGAAATTTGCTAACTTGCGGGCTTATTACGGGTATATGTGGGGCTATCCGGGCAAGAAACTTTTGTTTATGGGTGATGAGTTCGCGCAAGGTAGAGAGTGGAATTACGCCGAAAGTTTGGATTGGTATTTGCTCGAAGATGAGGGCGGTTGGCATAAAGGCGTGCAAAACTTCGTGCGGGATTTGAACCGTGTTTATAAGAGTTATCCCGCCCTTTATCAGCGCGACCAAAATCCAGGCGGATTTGAATGGCTGGTGGTTGATGATGCGGACAATTCGGTATTTGTGTTTAGCCGCTATGACCACGGTGGTAATGAAATTATCGTAATTAGCAATTTCACGCCAGTAGTGCGGCAAGCTTACCGTTTCGGTGTGCATCGTGGTGGTAGATACCGTGTGATTTTGAACTCTGACGACAAGATTTATAACGGTAGCGGCTATCCGATTTACCCAGAATTCCGCGCACAAGAACAGGAAGCACACGGCAAACCGTATTCAATTTCAATTGACTTACCGCCTTTGGCAACGGTGTTCTTGTTCCGTCAGGAATAAGGATGGATAAACAAAATTGCGGGGTTTTGCTCCGCAATTTTTTATTTATGAATGGGCGTGTCTAAAAAATCGTCATTTTGAGCCGTAGGCGAAAAATCTTTATCGGCAGATCATTCGCTACGCTCAGGATGACGACGGTAAAAAATAGAACTAACCCTAAATTTAGATGCGCCCGAATATGGATATGAATAAACGATTAAATGACTATTCACTCGGGCTTTACGACTCAAATACTCCTGAAATCCGCACAAGACGGCTTTTTGCCAAAGAAGCTTGTTTTCGTTTTAATCATCTGCCGCCGTCGGCTATTTGTGAGCAAGAACAAATCATTCGCGAACTTTTCAAAAAAACGGGCAAGAATTTTGAAATTACCGCGCCGTTCTATTGCGATTACGGCGACGGTATTTCTATCGGTGAAAACTTCTATTCCAATCACAATCTGGTAATTCTCGATGCTGCCGAAGTGGTCTTTGGCGACAATATTTTTGTGGCACCAAATTGCGGTTTTTATACCGCTGCGCATCCGCTTGATAGGGCACGGCGCAATTTGGGCTTGGAATATGCCAAAGCGATTACGGTGGGAAATAGCGTTTGGATTGGCGCGGGAGTGCGAGTGCTGGCTGGTGTAAATATCGGTGAGGGGAGCGTAATTGCAGCTGGAGCGGTGGTTAATCGTGATATTCCAGCAGGTGTTCTGGCAGCTGGTGTGCCTTGCCGCGTTATCCGTGAAATTGATGAAGAAGCGGAAAAATTAAGAAATTACCTTTAGTGGTGTGTCGAAAGTTTCGTCATTTTGAGTCGTAGGCGAAAGATCTCTATCGGCAGATCCTTCGCTGTGCTCAGGATGACGAGGGTAAAAAATCTCTATCGGCAGTTTCAGAATGGGCGAGGGTAAAAAAATAATTTAGATGCGTCTCTAAAACACTTCATTTTGAAAGCCAAAAATCTCAATTTATGCAGAAATTTCTTTGCTCTTGTTTGAAAAAAATAATCTCTGAAAACGCTTGTTAGACAAGCAATTTGCAAGCTTGAATGTAAATATTAAGAAATTGTAAAAATTACGCTTTTTTTTTTTTTTTTGCATAAAACCAAAATAGTAAAAAATATTTATTTATAATTTCGCAGCTTAATTGCAGTAAAACAAAATTATCGAGACCATTAAAAATGAAGAAAACCAATAGAGGAAAGCTTGCGGTTGCGCGAGCGAGAGTAAAAATTGTTGAATATTTGCTCTACACCCCAGTGCCAGTTTTGGAATTTGCAAAAAAATCAAAAGTCGGTGATTTACCGCCCGAAATTTTGGAAGCAATCCGTGAGGCAAAAATTGCAAAGCCTAGTGAAAACACAGGTCTGTCGCGTGAGACGATTTATCAATGGA
Source organism: Cardiobacteriaceae bacterium (assembly GCA_017484165.1). Classification (GTDB taxonomy): domain Bacteria; phylum Pseudomonadota; class Gammaproteobacteria; order Cardiobacteriales; family Cardiobacteriaceae; genus RGIG9182. Next base: position 13,127 of record JAFUTP010000063.1, read on the forward strand.
TTGCGCAATACAAACTAGCCGTCAAGTTAGAACAAAAACCAGAAATTTATCTCCGCCCCCGCGCAGGCATCAATGATGACGATAGCGCGGCTTATACCAAACCAGAGCGCAACGAAGAACGCTGGATTAAAGATTTCCGCAATATTTATGAATCAGAACCTGGTCAAAGCAATGTCGAGCTTTACCGTAAATACAAGCAATATTTCGATGATATCGGGGAAGAAGCTCCGAGCGTGTATCGGATTTTGAATTATTTCGGCGTGAGTGTTCGCGGTAAGCAAGACGGTAAATACCGCTGGAAAGATGTTTTGATGCACGACAACTCTTTCGGTGCGGAATATGAGCAAATGAAATATGAACCAGAACACGCAAAACCATATCCGCTGGGAGCAACTTGCGACCGTTACGGAGTGAATTTTGCGGTGTTTTCTCGCTCTGCAAGCAGAATGGAACTTTGTGTATTTGATGCGGGCGGAAAGGAACAACGCTTTGAAATGCGCAAAATCGGCGATGTGTTCTGCGGATTTTTAGCAACCGTCGGTGAGGGAATTGTGTATGGCTATCGCGCTTACGGTGAAAACAATCCCGCTCGCGGTGATTTGTTCAATCCTGAAAAACTCCTCTTCGACCCGTATTCCCGCAAATTAACCGCGGATTACAAATCGGTTGTCAAAAAAGATTCTTTTGAGTGGTATTCCGATATTCCCCCGAACATTTCCTGGGATAAAACCATCATCTATGAAGCGCATATCAAAGGGCTTACCAAGCAATTTTCTGAACTCGGTAAAAAAGCGGGAACTTTTGCGGCTTTGGCTGAACCTGTGGTGATTGATTATTTGAAAAATCTCGGGGTTACCGCGGTAGAACTTCTGCCCGTCGCGCAATCTGCCGATGAACCGCATTTGAAAAAGCTCGGGCTTAAAAATTATTGGGGATACAACACGCTTGCGGCTTTTGCGCTTAATCCGAATTACGCGCTTGATGCTGATAAAGCCGATGAGGAAATGAAAATTGCGGTTCGCGCCTTGCACCGTGCGGGGATTGAAGTAATCCTCGATGTTGTTTATAACCATACGGCGGAAGGCGGTGATGGCGGTGCAATGCTTTGTCAGCGCGGATTGGATAACCGTTCTTGGTATTGGTTGAACGAAAAAGGCGGAAATCAAAATTGGTCAGGTTGCGGTAATACGGTCAATTGCAGCAATGAAAATGTTCTTGCTTGGGTTTTAGACAATTTGCGCTATTGGGTGCAGGAATTTCATATTGATGGTTTCCGTTTTGATTTAGCTTCGATTTTGGCTCGCGAACCGCATTTCAACCGTAACGGCAAGTTCTTTGCCGCTTTGTATCAAGACCCGATTTTGCGCGGTAAAAAATTCATCGCCGAGCCTTGGGATATTGCTGATTACGGTTATCAACTTGGTAACTATCCGAACAATTTTGCCGAATGGAACGATAAATTCCGTGATGATGTGCGGCGTTTTTGGCTTTGCAATAGCGGTGATTTATCCGCTTTGGCGACGAGATTTTGCGCATCGCATGATGTTTTTTCTACCGAACGGGCATCGAGTAATTCAATCAATTTTTTAACCGCTCATGACGGTTTTACTCTCGCAGATTTAACTTGCTATCAACAAAAACACAATGAAGCCAACGGCGAAGACAATCGCGACGGCACGAATGCTAATTACAGCAATAACTTCGGCGTTGAAGGCGCAACTAATAATCAAAAAATTCTCAAACAGCGCGAACAAGCACGGCGCGCAATGCTCGCAACTTTGTTTTTGTCTAACGGCACACCGATGCTGCTTGCGGGCGACGAAATTGCTAATTCGCAAAAAGGTAATAACAACGCATACTGCCAAGACAATTCCATCAGCTGGATTGATTGGAAAAATCAGGATTACAACTTATTTGCATATACCAGAGCTCTAATCCAAATCCGCGAGGAATACAGCGATATTTACCGCGGCGAGTTTTGGCAAGAACAGGAAATTAGCTGGTTTAATCAACAGGGCTTGCCGATGCAAGATGAAAATTGGCACAACCCGTCCCAACCTTTAATACAAATTCTTTTGCGTGGCAGAGACAATTTGCTTTTATTAGTAAATGGCAACAATGAGGAAAATGAATTTTTACTGCCAGAGGCAATTGAAATACAGGAAGTTGTGCTGGCACCGAATAATGAAGAATTTCTGTTGCCATCGGGAATAAAACTCTCGGGGCAGGGAATTTGGGTGCTGCAAGTAGCGGTTAAAAATGAAGTTTGAGGAATAGTAAAGATGATGAAGCAGAGCAAAAAAACTAGCGAGGACGAAGCAAAACTTGCCGAAGAAACTTTGGCTTTGGTTCTGGCTGGTGGTCGTGGTTCAAGACTTTATGAACTTACCGATAACCGAGCCAAGCCCGCGGTTTATTTTGGCGGTAATCGGCGGATTATTGATTTTGCGCTTTCAAATTGTGTCAATTCCAATATCTTAAAAATCGGTGTGGTTACGCAATATGCCGCACATTCTCTGCTTCGACATTTGCAACGCGGTTGGAGTTTTCTGCCGTATGAACGAAATCAATATATCGATATGCTTCCAGCTCGCCAGCAGATTGATGAGCACACTTGGTATCGCGGCACGGCTGATTCGGTTTATCAAAATATGCGGATTATGAAAACCCATTACCGTTGTAAATATGTGTTAATCCTTGCTGGCGACCATATTTACAAAATGGATTACCGCAAAATGCTCGTTGATCACTCAATGACGGGGGCAAAATGCACGGTAGCTTGCATTGAAGTGCCAAAGCAAGATGCTGGTGAGTTTGGGATTATGGATGTCAATGACCAGCTCAATGTTGTCGGCTTTGTAGAAAAACCGAAAGATCCGCCGACTATTCCAGGTCGCCCGAATTATTCTCTGGCTTCGATGGGAATTTATGTTTTCAATGCTGATTATTTGTATGAAATTCTCGAAAAAGAAGCGACTTCTACCGATACCGACCACGATTTCGGTAAAAACATCATTCCGAAAGCGGTGCAAGATGGCGTTGTTTATGCGCATCCGTTTGAACGCTCTTGTCGCGGCAGAACGCATGATGGTTTGGTTTATTGGCGTGATGTCGGAACTTTGGACGCTTATTGGGGTGCGCATATGGATTTATGCTCTGAACATCCGCAACTCAATTTGTATGACGAAAGCTGGCTAATTCTCGGCAGACCGCAGCAAACTTGGCCGACGAGATTTTTCTATAAAACACCGCGTGAGCGCACTTTGGATAATTCCTTGGTGAGTGGCGGTTCGGTGATTGAAGATGCGGAAATTTCGCATTCGGTAATTTTTCCGCGCTGCAAAATCAAGGAAAACTCGGTGATTGAATCGACGGTAATGCTGCCTGATTGCTTTGTCGGTAAAAATTGTGTGATTCGTAATGCGATTTTGGATAGATATTGCGAAGTGCCAGATGGATTGCAAATTGGAGTTGATGCCGAATTTGATAGGGCGCATTTCCGAGTGAGTAAGCAGGGGATAGTGCTGGTAAATCAAGCTATGCTCGAAAATATCACCGCGGAAAGAAACGCGTCAGGCGAACAATAAATAAAAAGACGGCGGGAAAATCCGCCGTTTTTTGTTATTAGCTTTCGAGTAAATTTAAGGTTTTCGTTAGATATTGGGTGTGTTTAAGAATTCGTCATTTTGAGCCGTAGGCGAAAAATCTCTATCAGCAGATCCTTCGCTACGCTCAAGATGACGAGGGTAAAAATGGAACTGCCCCTAAATTTGGATGCGCCCTATTTTTATTTACAAGGAGATTGAAATGAAAATTTTGCACGCCGCAAGCGAATGTTTCCCTTTAATAAAAACTGGCGGACTTGCTGATGTTGTCGGTGCTTTGCCGCTTTATCAGCAAAATCTCGGCTGCGATGCGCGGGTGATTTTGCCGTTTTATTCCGCCTTACGCGAGAAAATTTCTGAAACGCACGCTATTTTTCGCACGGATTCTTTTGCGGGCGATGTAACTTTGCGTTACGCGGAATATCAAGGTTTGAAGCTTTATTTGATTGACGCACCGCATCTTTACGACCGCGACGGTAATCCTTATTACGACTGCTATTACCGCGACTACTCTGACAATTGCAACCGTTTTGCGTTGCTTTCTTGGGCAGCGGCTGCAATTGCTGACGGTGCTGATCAGCTTTGGGGTAAGGCGGATATTCTCCACGCTCACGACTGGCAAACTGGTTTGGCAGCAGCGTATTTACGGCATTGGGGTAGCAGCGTGCAGAGTGTTTTTACTATTCACAACATTGCATATCAAGGCGTTTTTATCGGCTGTGATTTAGCGCGAATTTGGCTCGATCCGATGATGTTTCAGATGGAAGGATTGGAGTTTTACGGCAATGTTTCATTTTTGAAGGCGGGAATTTTTTATTCTGACCAAGTAAGCACGGTATCGCAGACTTATGCCTCGGAAATTACTCGTTATCCAGCGGGAAATGGTATGGAAGGCTTGCTTGCAGCTCGTAAGCGCGAAAAACGCTTAACTGGAATTTTGAACGGTATTGATACGGATATTTGGAATCCCGCAACTGATGAACTTATTCCTAAAAATTTCACGGCGAAGAAGCTGGCAAATAAAAAGATTTGCAAAAACACCTTGCGCCGTAATTTTGGTCTTAATACGCGGCGCAGATTGCCGCTTCTTGTGATGATTTCCCGTCTGGCGGAGCAAAAAGGCGCGGATTTGCTGGCGCGCAATTTGGAAAACCGCCTCGATGCGGGAGGCTTGAATTTTCAATTTGTGATTTTGGGTAGCGGTGAAAAATATTTGGAAGATTGGTTTAACTATCTTGCTTGGCGCGATCCGAAAAATATCGCTTCGTATATCGGTTACAACGAAAAACTATCTCATGAAATGGTTGCGGCGGCGGATGCAATTGTTATTCCGAGCCGTTTTGAGCCCTGCGGTTTGACCCAGCTTTACGGTTTGGCTTACGGTGCTTTGCCGATTGTGCGACGCACAGGCGGACTTGCCGATACCGTTTTTGAAGGCGTTGATGGTGAAAACGGATTTGTGTTTAATTATGAATACGAGCACGATTTAGGATTGGCAATCGACCGCTTTGTTGCAACTTGGAAAAATCAAAAACAATTCGAAGCAATGCAAACGGCAGCGATGCAAGAAGAGCATTCTTGGGAAAAAGCGGCAAATAATTATTTAGAAATGTATTTATCTTTTGATATCAAGAGTGCAAAAAAAGAAGGGGAAGAGTTGTGAAAATAAAATTATTGCTTGCCTTATTTTTAAGTTGTAGCGTTTTTGCGGAAGAAATTGCAACTGAAAATTTATCTGAATTAGTATCAAAAGTAACAAAGGAAACAGAAAAAGCATTAGCAAATGAAATGGCTGCCCAAGAAACGAAGAAGTTTGTCCAAAATATCCGTGAATTAGAGGAAGAATTAGATCTAACAGGGCAAATAAAATTAAACAAGGATTGGGGAAAAGATGATATTCCTATGATGATGCTTGGGTTGGAAATGTTGGCAACTAGAGCTGAAACAATTCACACAAAAGAGCGGAATAATAATAATCGAAGAGACCTAGAATATAGCTTGTTTAATGATAAAGTTATCAAAATTACGGCAATGCAATTTGATAATGAACAAAAGTTTGAGAGCTCTGTCTATTATTATTTTATTGATGATGAATTATTTGCAGCTTATATCAATAAACCACCAATTACGGAACAATATTATTTTAAGAACGGAGAGATTAGTTTTTATAAGCCAGGAGAGGAAGGAAAAAGCATAGAAGGTGAATATAAAAATTGCAGAATTTGCTCATTAGAAGCAAAAGAATTATTAAAAAAAACAAAAAATATTGCGGTAAATCCCGATGTTGAACCGAATAAAGTTTTAGCATATTCCTACAATATTTATAAAATTAAAGATAAAATTACTTATGAATGGAAAAATATTCACCCCTTGTATGAAATGCAAGATATAACAGAGTATGAAAATCTATCTTTAACAATGAGTTATGACGGGAAAAATCAACCGCTAACTTTGTTTTATCATTTTGAACTTCCGAGCAAAGAGGGTAAAAATGTTGAATATAGCTTTAATATTTATTTCCGTGATGGGAAAATATTATTAGTAGAAAGTTCGGTTTATAGGTTAAATAATGAAAAGAGGGCAGAAAATAAAAAAACGCTTTATTACATTTTGAATAAAGACGGAACAATTGCTTATTACGGTGATAAGAGTGTAAATAACGATCAAATGATTGCGGTAAATTCTGCTTATTCAAATGATGAATTTTTATCTTGGCAAAATGAAAAGAGAGGAAAAATTGGCGAGCCAGAGTATGGACTTTTGCAGTTTTCTGATATTGAGTTTTTTGTCCAAAAAGTGTTGCAAGAGGCAGAAAAATTGCGAGAACAGTCCAGTAAAAAAGATTGCTATCAGCACAAAATAAACGGAGAGATATGCATTTACTCAATACCGTAAAAATAAATTGATTTGACAAAACGCGGATTTTTTTCCGCGTTTTTTTATGTCTGATTTTTTTAGTTATGTCTGTTTTTTTGCGTTTTAGCGTCAATAAAAAAAGCCCGCTTAAACAAAGCAGGCTAACAACCACCAAAGGAGGATATAGAGGAGATAACATCGATGATGTGCGGGTATTATACAATTTTGTTGCAATGCGTCAAGTTTTTTGTTTTATTTTGTATTATTTTTGTTGTTATTTATGACTTTTCAATAAAATCAACGGTGTTTTTTGTAAAAATGAGCAAAAAACGCAATATTTCGTCTTTTGTTGCACTGCAACATTTTTGCGTTTTAATTATAATCGCCCTGAATTTTTCTCATTTAGAGCGTGTGGTGAATTGTCAGCTGCCGATAAAAATTTATATATTTCTTTATTATCTCAACCGTGAAAATAGTGCATTTCTTGGATTGTAGAATTTTCCGTATATCTTTTCGTTTTATTTCATTCATTTCTATTTCAAACAAAGAGGAAATAACTATGGCAAAACTGCTTGATATAGTCCGTCCAGGTGTAGTTGTGGGCGATGATGTGCAAAAGATTTTTGCGTTTGCGAAAGAAAATAAATTTGCAATTCCTGCGATGAACTGTGTCGGTTCTGATTCAATCAATGCGGCACTCGAAACCGCAGCCCGTATCCGCACGCCAATCATTGTGCAATTTTCTAATGGCGGTAGTGCGTTTTATGCAGGAAAAGGGCTCAAACCAGCAAGCGGTGCGCGTCCTGATGTTGTTGGTGCGATTGCGGCAGCACGGCATTGCCACGCGGTAGCCGAAGAATACGGAATTCCTGTAATTGTGCATACCGACCACGCTGCGAAAAAATTGCTTCCTTGGGTAGATGGAATGCTTGAAGCAAACGAACGGCATTTCGAACATACGGGCAAACCGCTTTTTTCTTCTCATATGATTGATTTATCGGCTGAACCGATGGAGGAAAATCTCGCGACTTGCCGTAAATATCTCGAAAGAATGAGCAAAATCGGTATTACTTTGGAAATTGAAATCGGGGTTACAGGCGGTGAAGAAGACGGTGTAGATAACACGGGAGTTGATAACGCACGGCTTTATACGCAACCGTCTGATGTTTTATATGTCTATGACCAACTTTCTCCGATTTCGAACCGCTTTACGGTTGCAGCAGCCTTTGGAAATGTACACGGAGTTTATAAGCCTGGCAATGTGAAATTAACTCCGTCGATTTTGGGTCGTTCTCAGGAATTTGTTGCCAAAGAACGCGGTTTGTCGGCAAATCCATTGGATTTGGTTTTCCATGGCGGTTCAGGTTCTAGCCGTGAAGAAATCCGTGAGGCAATTTCTTACGGTGTAGTCAAAATGAATATTGATACCGATACGCAATGGGCAGCTTGGGAAGGTATTTTGAAGTTCTACAACGAGAAAAAAGATTATTTGCAAGGACAACTTGGAAATCCAGAAGGCGAAGATGCTCCAAATAAAAAATATTACGACCCAAGAGTTTGGTTGCGCAAAATGGAAGAGGGAATTTCTACACGGCTGGAACAAGCATTCGATGATTTGAATTGTCGTGATGTTCTGTAATTATTTATTGGGTGCATCTAAATTTAGGTTTAGTTCTCTTTTACCATCGTCATCCTGAACGCAGTGAAGGATCTGCCAAGAAGAGATTCGCCTACGGCTCAAAATGACGAATTGCGTAGATACGCCCTAATTGTTAATTGAAAAACCACAGTTACGGCTGTGGTTTTTTTATGCCTTGCGGTAAAAATGCAACAGAAAATAACGGAAAAATTAACGGTTTTTATGTTTGACTTTGGAAAAATATGTATAATCTGCCGCCGTAATGTTTGCGATATTAAGCAAGGTTAATATCTACCGCGTTAATATTGCTTGCGTTACTTTTTCACCATTTCTGATATATAGGATTTAACAATGACTACATTGAAATACAGCGAAGCTATCAAAGATGCTTCAAAAGCAATTGGTAATTACAACCCAGAATTTGCTGCTCGTATGCGTTTGCAAAACCGTTTCAAAACGGGTTTGGACATTGCCAAATACACCGCAGGCATTATGCGTCGTGATATGGCTGCATACGATAAAGACACTTCCAAATACACTCAATCTTTGGGTTGCTGGCACGGTTTTGTCGCTCAACAAAAATTGATTTCAATTAAAAAACATTTCAAATCAACCGAACGCCGTTATTTATACTTGTCTGGCTGGATGGTTGCAGGCACTCGTTCTAAATTCGGTCCTTTGCCTGACCAATCTATGCACGAAAAAACCGTTGTGGCTGATTTGATTGAAGAAATTTACACTTTCTTGAAACAAGCAGACGCTCGTGAATTAGACTTGTTATTCACCGCTTTGGATAAAGCACGCGAAGCTGGCGATAAAGCACAAGAACAAGAAATCTTGTCGCAAATCGACAACTTCCAAACTCATATCGTGCCAATCATTGCGGATATTGACGCTGGTTTCGGTAATGTGGAAGCTACATACTTACTCGCTAAAAAAATGATTGAAGCAGGTGCGTGTGCAATCCAAATCGAAAACCAAGTAGCAGACGAAAAACAATGCGGACACCAAGACGGTAAAGTAACCATTCCGCATGACGACTTCATCGCTAAAATCAATGCAGTGCGTTACGCATTCTTGGAATTGGGCGTTGATGACGGCGTAATCGTTGCTCGCACTGACTCTTTGGGTGCAGGCTTAACCAAACAAATCGCCGTATCAAGCAAAGAAGGCGACATTGGCGATCGTTACAACAGTTTCTTGGACGGCGAAGAAGTTACCGATTTATCACAAATTAAATCAGGTGATGTTGTGGTTAAAACCGCAGGCAAAATCATTCGCCCAACCAAATTGCAAAGTGGCTTGTTCCAATTCAAAAAAGGCTCTGGCGTTGACCGCGTGGTTATGGACTGTATCCACTCCTTACAAAACGGTGCTGACTTATTGTGGATTGAAACCGAAAAACCACATGTAGAACAAATCGCAGGTATGATGGATCAAATCCGCAAAGTTATTCCTAACGCTAAATTAGTGTATAACAACAGCCCATCATTCAACTGGACTTTGAACTTCCGCAAACAAGTGTTTGAAGAATGGAAAGCCGCAGGTAAAGATGTTTCTCAATACGATGAAACCAAACTGATGAGTGCAGAATATGACGATTCCGAATTGTCGAAAGCCGCTGATGAGAAAATCCGCACTTTCCAAAAAGATGCGTCCGCTCGTGCAGGTATTTTCCACCACTTGATTACCTTGCCGACTTACCACACTGCCGCATTATCCACAGACGACTTGGCAAAAGGCTACTTCGGCGATTTGGGTATGTTAGCGTATGTAGCAGGTGTTCAACGCCGCGAAATCCGCAACGGCTTGGCAACTGTTAAACACCAAAACATGGCAGGTTCAGACATTGGTGATCACCACAAAGAATACTTTGCAGGCGAAGCCGCTCTGAAAGCCGCTGGTAAAGACAACACCTCTCATCAATTTGACTGATTGTTGAAGTTATCTGAAATTGAAAACGCTCTCTGCAAAGAGGGCGTTTTTTTATGCTGTTTTTTTGCTGAATTTTTTAAGGCATAAAATGTCTGATGCTTTTAGGCAGAAGTTCGTCCGTATTTCCTTTAAGTTTTATGACTTCGCGGAGAATTTCCGATGAAATTGCGTATGTGTTTCCGTAACTTTGTAAATAAATAGTTTCGAATTCTTCATACATTATTTGATTTACTCCTGCGATTCGTCTTTCATATTCAAAATCTCGTATGTCGCGTAGTCCGCGAATGACGATATTTGTTTCTAATTTGCGGCATAAATCAACTAACAATCCGTCGAATGTGATAACCGTAAATTTATTTTTATCTAATATTTCCGCGGCGGTTAATTCCAGCATGTTTTGCCGTTCTTCAAGTGAAAAAAGTGTTTTTTTGTGATGTGCTTGTGCAACGGCGAGATATAAAAAATTGCTGAATTTTCCTGCGCGGCGGATTAAGTCCTGATGCCCGACGGTGGGTGGGTCGAATGTTCCAGGAAAAATTGCTTTTTGCATGTTGCTACCTTTAATGCTACAAATTAAAAAGGAGCGGTATGCGCTCCTCAAAATCATAATAATTTAATACAACTCACCACTTCTACGCCGTTTGACGAAATCTTTTGTTTCGCGTGCTACGACATTTGATAGTAGAAGTAATGCAATTAAGTTCGGTATTGCCATTAGACCGTTAAAAATATCGGCTAAATTCCAAACTAAATCAAGGCTTAAAACCGCTCCTGCCATAACCGTGAGGGTATAAATAATGCGGTAAGGAAGGACTGCTTTTTCGCCGAGCAGATATCCTGCGCATTTTTCTCCGTAATAGCACCAACCGAGAATGGTTGAGTAAGCGAAAAATATTAAGCCGAAAGCGACGATATAACCGCCTGGACCTGGCATTAAGTTGTTGAAATATGCGGTGGTTAAAGCTGCACCTTTTAATTCTCCGAAAGAGTTGTCAGCTGAAATGTAACCGATAACCAGCACCAGACCCGTGATTGAGCAAACAACGATGGTGTCGAGGAAAGTGCCCGTCATTGAAACCAGTGCTTGGCGGACGGGGTGATCAGTTTTTGCCGCCGCTGCTGCAATCGGTGCTGAACCTAAACCAGCTTCGTTGGAAAATAATCCGCGGGCGACACCGTAACGCACGGCAGTTCCCAAAACCGCGCCTTCAACCGCTTGTCCCGTAAAAGCATCATTGATAATTAGCATAAATGCTTGACCGACTAATTCCAGATGTAGCGAGATAATTATTATTCCTCCGACGACATAAAAAATCGCCATTAGTGGCACTATTATTGAAGCAGCGCGAGCGATGGATTTAATTCCGCCCAAGACGACGATTGCGGTTAAAGCGGTAAGCACTGCACCGCAGATTGTCGTATTTACATTGAAACTTTGTTCAACCGCGCTTGCCACCGCATTTGCCTGCACAGAAGAACCGATACCGAAACTTGCTAGCGTTCCGAATAGCGCGAACAAAATCGCGAGCCATTTCCAATTTTTGCCGAGCCCGTTTTCAATGTAATACATCGGACCGCCTGACATTTCGTTTTTGCTGTTAGTGATGCGGTATTTCACTGCGAGCAAGCATTCGGCATATTTTGTTGCCATACCGACTAGTGCCGTTATCCACATCCAAAATACCGCGCCAGGTCCGCCTAAAACTACGGCGGTTGCAACGCCTGCGATATTCCCCGTGCCGATTGTGGCAGAAAGGGCGGTCATTAGTGCTGCAAAATGCGAGACATCTCCTTCGTGATTATGTTTATTGTGGGAGATAAAAGTTTGTTTAAGGGCAAAAGGAAGAGCGTGAAATTGTAAAAATAAAAGGCGAAAGGTTAAAAAAATTCCCGTTCCGACTAGCAAAATTAGAAGCGGTGGTCCCCAAATAAATGAACTAATATCTGAAAGTGTTTTATTAACTTGTTCCATTCTTGATAACTCTATTGCTGGTAAAGAAAAATATTTAATTTAGATGAAAATAATTATAGCATTGAGTTGATTTTTAATCAAAAAATAATAGATAAATAAAAGCGAAGATAAATTCCGCTTTTATTTTTTTGAGTTAAATTTTTACAAATTCTGGATAAGCTTCTATTCCGCATTCGTGAATGTCAATTCCATCGTGTTCGACAAAATCTTCCACTCGAATTCCAACAGTTTTTTTCAAAATAAACAAGACAATAAAGCTGGAAATAAATACGAAAGTAAAAATAGTAAATATTCCGATAATTTGAGCAAGTAATTTATTCTCTTGGGTGAATATAACAGCTATCAATCCCCAAATTGCACAAGTGCCGTGCACAGATATTGCTCCAACTGGGTCATCAAGCTTTAATTTATCTAAACACAATACTGAAAATACCACCAAAAGCCCAGCAATTAAACCGATAAACATCGCTTGTAATAATGTTGGACTGTCTGGGTTTGCGGTAATTGCAACAAGACCAGCCAAAATGCCGTTACAAAGCATTGTGAAGTCTATTTTTTTAATTATTGTCTTAGCGGTAATGCTGGCAGAAATTCCAGCAGCTGCCGCGGAAATTGTGGTGTTGCAAAATACTTTTGCGACGGTATTTGCGTCTGTAAGGGTTGAAGTTATCAATTGAGAACCGCCGTTAAATCCTAACCAGCCAAGCCATAAAATCCAAGTGCCAAGCGCAACTAACGGCATATTTGCACCTACTATGGCATTTATTTTCCCTTGTTGTGAATATTTTCCCTGTCTTGGTCCAAGCAATAAAACTGCTGCTAATGCAGCACTAGCACCACATAAATGTACTACTCCAGAACCAGCATAATCGATAAATCCGAGTTTATCTAAAAAGCCTCCTCCCCACTTCCAATAGCCTTGCACGGGATAAATAAAACTGGTCATAATTATTGCGAAGATAAAAAAGCTCCAAAGTTTCATTCTTTCAGCAATTGCACCTGAAACTACGCTCATTGCGGTCGCGACAAAGACTATTTGAAAGAAAAAGAAGCTTAATTTGGAATAAGAATTAGATTTGTCTGTATTAGTTAAATCAGCTAATTGAGTATCTTGGATTGAAAGTTCAAAGTTAAAACTTGGAAGGAATGAATTAAGCGGATTTTTACCATATTGAAGACTATATCCGAATAAAAAATAACAAATAGTTGCGATACAGAATAAACCGATATTTTTTGTCAAAATTTCCGTTGTATTTTTTGCCCGAACCATTCCAGATTCCAGCATAGTAAATCCTGCCGCCATCCAAAAAACTAGCGCTCCTGTAAGCAGTAAATATAAACTGTCAAGACAGTATTTAAGTTCAATAATTTCGGTGTTCATAACTCAAAATCCATATAACGGTATAAAAAAAATCATCTAATAGATGTAATGAATCATTGCAAGAGTTAAATTGCATCTGCATTCATTTCGCCCGTTCTGATGCGTATAACTTGTTGTAAGGGAATAACAAAAATTTTGCCGTCGCCGACTTTTCCTGAATTGGCAGCTTTTTGAATTGCGCTAACCGTTGTATCTAAAATTTCGCTTTTAACCGCAATTTCAATTTTTACTTTCGGCAAAAAATCAACTACATATTCCGCACCGCGATAAAGTTCGGTGTGTCCCTTCTGTCTGCCGAAACCTTTTACTTCGCTGACTGTCATTCCTGAAATGCCCAGTTGTGATAAAGCACTGCGAACATCATCTAATTTGAAAGGTTTAATAATTGCTGTAACTAAATACATAAATAACTCCGTTCGTAAGAAGTGGTTTTATTTATGTTTTGTTGATGCCAAGGATTTTTTCTTTATAAATCAATGAGGTATGTGAGCAAGATTGGACTAAATTGCACAAAAATAAAGCAAATTTGTGCTAATTTGGTGAGATTTAGACAAATAAAAAACGGTAAAAATTACCGTTTTCCAATATAAAAATACATCAAAGAGTGCAAAAAAATATTACGGGTAGTGCAATTTAATTTTCTATTTTCCGTAAAGAAACTTGCAAAGGTTGGGAATGTTCATAGGCATATTCTTCGGTTTGCAAAACTCGCATTTCCGCGATTTCATAGGGATAAATTCCCGCGATACCTTCACCGTTGTTATGCACTTTAAGCATTATTTCTTCGGCTTCTTGCAAATTTTTCTGGAAAAAACGCTGCAAAACATCGACGACAAATTCCATCGTGGTGTAGTCATCGTTATGCAGAATTACCGCATATTTTGCTGGCGGTTGTAATTTGTCCGTTGCTTTTTGCTTTTCTTTGATAGCTTCTGTGGCTTTGATTGCAGTTGTCATAAATTCAAATACTTTTGTATTAAAAACGCATAAATTTTTAAAACTTCCCGACGCGGATTTTTTGCAATTTTCCGACGGTTTGCGGCAGATTTTCAATTGCGGCGACGGCTAAATTCATATTTTTTTCAATCACAGGGTCGGTCAAGATAATCAAAGGCACGATGCCATCGGTGTCGAGTTCGGTTTTTTGCAGGATTGAGGCGATGGAAATATCGTTGTCAGCAAGAATTTTGGTAATTTGCGCCAAGGTTCCCACTTCATCTTTCACCCCGAGGCGTAAGTAAAACGCGCTTTTGAATTCATCGGGCGCAAGCGGGGAGAGTTCGTTATGTTTAGAGAGCGTGTCGTAGGCGATTTCGCTATAACCGAGCGGCGCGATACGGCTTGCGCGGTCGTCGTCGAGGTCGCGGATAGTGTCGATTAAATCCGCCACAACCGCAGATGCAGTCGGTAATTTTCCTGCCCCCGAACCGTAATAAAGCGTTTTACCGACGGCGTTTCCTTCAATTTGCACCGCATTCATCACGCCCGAGACGCGTGCGAGCATTGCATCTTCGTTGATGAGAGTAGGGTGGGTGCGAAGTTCAATACCGTTTTCACGGCGGCGAGCAATTCCCAAATGACGAATAACAAAACCGAGTTCGGCAGCATTTTCAATATCTTCCGCGCTGATATTGCGAATTCCTTCCACCAAAACTTTCGAAAATTGCAGCGGTACACCAAAAGCAAGCGAGGCAAGAATGGTCAATTTATGCGCGGCATCAATACCGTCAATATCAAAACTCGGGTCAGCTTCGGCATAACCAAGTTCTTGGGCTTGATGCAAAACTTCTTGGAAATCCGCTTTTTTCTCCTGCATTTCGGAGAGGATGAAGTTGCAAGTTCCGTTAATAATTCCCGCGACACGGTCGATTTTGTTACCGCTCATTGCCTCGCGCAATACTTTAATTACGGGAATTCCTCCCGCAACCGCGGCTTCATATGAAAGTGAAACACCTTGTTCTTTGGCAATTTGGAAGAGTTCTTCACCGCATTCGGCGATGAGTGCTTTATTGGCGGTAATGATGTGTTTGGAATTTTTCATCGCTTGAATAATCAAGCTGCGAGCTGGTTCTTCACCGCCGATGAGCTCTAAAACTACGGAAATTTCTGGGTCATCGACAATTTCGCGGGGATTTTCCGTGCAGTGGAAATTTAATTTTTTGCAATCAAAGCCCGTCCAATTTCTGCGGGCAACGGTTTTGATTTTGACTTGGTATCCCGTGCGGCGGGCAATTTCATCATTATTTTTTTCTAATACCTCAACTACACCACTACCAACCGTGCCGTATCCGATGATGCCAATTTGGATTTCTTTTTGAATTTCGTGGTTTTTGCTCATTTCTATGTCCTGGAATTTTTTACTTATTTATCAGGCGTGTCTAAAAATTCGTCATTGTGAGCCGTAGGCGAAAAATCTCTATCGGCAGATCCTTCGCTATGCTCAGGATGACGAGGGTAAAAAATAGAACTAACCCTAAATTTAGATGCACCCTATTGTCAAAAAACCGCTGAATTTTATTGTGTGAGCGGTAAAACTGCTTGTTGTGCCAGCGATAAAAATCCCCGCCGAAGCGGGGTATCTCACATTGCAAGCAAAGGACTTGCAAGACTTAAAAACAGTTGAAAAACATTAAAATATAACTTTTTAGTTATCGGTAAATAACCGATAACTAAAAAAGCGGGCTTATTTCGTGATGGATTTAATTTCCCGAAGTGAGGTTCTGATAAATGTTCCAGAGCACAGACGAACTTTTACGCCTTGGTTGTCCAAGACAGTTTTAGCTGCTGCTTTATTGCTTGGATCGATGCCAGCTTTGGCTAGATAGAAATTGTAGTCTTGACTTGACAAACAAGTGTTGTTCTTTTCGTTTTGCTTGAAGAAATCACCGTCATCTTCGCTGTCCATATCGTAACCATTACCCATCTGACCATTTGCATTGATAGCCTCATCAGCGTGTAGAGCTTCTTTCATCGATTGCAATATTGCAGCAGATGTAATCGTGTCGTAATGCACGCCAACTAGCTTATCTACAGGTGCAAGTGTGCTTTCATCGCCTGTTGCATAAGAGCGAGTGAATTGCACGCCAGTGTATTCCGCAGTCATTGCACCACCAGTCATAATGTCAAGACCGATGAGCCAGCCTTCACCGAGAGTGCTCATAGTTCCACTTGTTGGATAGACAGTGGTTTGATCCCAGCCATAAATATCGGTTTTAGTTTCAGTTGTCGTAATGGTTTGGGTTTCCTTCCAAGTTTTCGTTTCAGTTGCACCTTCGGTTTTTGTTGCCGTGCGTTTTTGTTTGAGCTGTTCAGCATATTCCGCCTTTAAGCTGAATGTCTGAATTGAGCCGCCACCGCCCGCGCAAGATTCTTTGCTGGAATCTCCGCCAGTTGAGGTTGCAGGACCATCAGATTGCCAAATATCTTCCATTTGACCATCTTTGTTTTTTAGTTCCCAGTCTTTGATTATGGCTTGAATTTCCTCATCAGACGGAATCCAAGGAGAGCAAGTGTATCCTTCTGGGCAATCTGTTCCCGATGCAGTAGTTGTGGAGCCAGCACCAGCATCGCCACCTGTACTTTCTTCATCGCTTTTTATCCAATCACCAGTCTCGGTATCGCCGCTCACCCAATCTCCCTCTTGTTCGAGTTTGGCGTTTTCATAATTACAAACTATGCTGGTTTTGCCGTCAGCGTCAGTTTTTTCCTTCGTGCCGATGTCTTCTCCGAAAGATGAGCAAGAAATTACGCCGTCGCCTTTTGTTGCATCAGCTAAACCTTGCAAGTTGTAAATCCGCGTGGTGAAGAAAACTGCACCGAGCAAAACGATTGGTTCGGCGATAACTCTTTCGCTGGATCGTTGATGTTCTTCGCCAGGTAATAAGTCGAGATACCAGCCGCGACCAGACCAAGTTGTTTGGTAGCTGCAATTTGAAGCGGTGCTCATACAAGTGCGTTTTGTTTCCGACGTAACGGTCTTTTCATATTCCTCGCTGATATAACGTTCGATATCAGTTTTTTCTTCGCCAGTATCTGGATCGACGGTGGTTTTGATTTTGTATTCATCGTCAAATTTACGCGCCATCAAATCAGCATCTGTAATAGTTTCTGGTTTCAGCACGGTTAAATCATCTCGAATACCGTAAAGCCGTTGAGTTGGCACGGTGGTTTGCCGATCTTCTTTATAAACATCAGACCCCGTTCCGAAAAGCACCATATATTGCTCGCCGCGTTCTTTCGGAATGCGATAAACAGCAGGGCTTGCGGTAATCGGACGATCTACGCTACCAGTGAAGATTTTTG
Source organism: Cardiobacteriaceae bacterium (assembly GCA_017484165.1). Taxonomy (GTDB): domain Bacteria; phylum Pseudomonadota; class Gammaproteobacteria; order Cardiobacteriales; family Cardiobacteriaceae; genus RGIG9182. The sequence continues at coordinate 30,817 of JAFUTP010000063.1, forward strand.
TTGCAGACCATTGAGAGACATCGGAGCGGAAATCAAAGCGATACAAATCACCTGAATAATCCCCAGCGTAAGCCACATCAATAATGCCGTCAAAATCAATATCAACTACCGCAGGAGAGCCGAGAGTATTGATTGAAAAGTCGTTTTGTTTGAAGTTTGGCACTGAAATTGCCTTAATCAAATCGCCAGCATTTGTTTGTGCTTTTTGGGCATTGTCTTCACCGAGACGGAAGTTCAAACCAGCCGCGTCATAGATGTAAAGCGTCGGTGCATCTTCTTGATTATGACGCATTCCCGAAGTTTTACCGCCAGTCGGATAACCGTTTGCGACGAAGGCATTCATTCTAATTTGACCAGTTTTTGCATATGCCCGCGGCATTACAAATGGATTGCGGTTTTCATCTTCTGTCGCCCAGTCGATTTGAGTTTTACCGAGACGAGCAGTGTTGATGGTGTAGCCGAGTTTGTTCGGAACATCGTTCTTTTCGAGTTCGCCGTTACGGCTTTCCCAAGGGTTAGCGTATTTCAAAGTGGAAAGGTTGGCATCAAATCCGACGGCTGTCTTATTCATTGGGCTTCTGCCGTTAGCAATCATCGAGAACACACCGCGTCCGCCTTGCCCCATTGTGCCTACGACAATGCTTTCACGCTCACGAACGGCAGATTTGATTTTCTTGGTTACTGGATTGCCTTTGCTATCAAACTCATTTTCTTCTTGCTCACGGTTATAAGTTGGTGTGCGAATGTATGACAATTGACCGTTTATGCCGTAAATATGCTGATTGGTAAAGTTGCCGTAATCACTACCAGCAGTTGAAGCAGGAAGAATTTCACCAAGAGTTTCTGTATGCGGAGTGAAAGTTGGGTCAGTCGTTGAAGTTAGATATTCGCGTGGCATTTTGTATGGCAGATAGTTAAATGCGAGCGAATACGGCGCATTGGTTGTGTTTGAGCGTTTGTATGTATAAAGCATACCGTCGTTAGAGCCCATCAAGATGTATTGCGCTCTATCAACATCTTCATTGCTATTTAGTGGTTCATAAGCTGCAATCGAAAGCGGAGATGAATCAATTACATCACCCATTTCCCGTTCAATTGCTGCCGGTTGATGCTCAACTTCTGTGGTGTAAATAATTTTGCCGTTTTCATCTTTGGCTTCGTTACCTTTTTCGTCTTTTTGAGCTTTGTATTTAGGTTTGAGACGATCGCGGTATTCAGCAACTTGACGGTTATCATCTAAACCAAGAGCGGCAACATCAGCTTCAATTTGCACATCTGTTTTATTTGGAGAACGCAGCAACCACGGCCAGAAACCTGCTTCGAATTCCGCCTTATTGACATCAACGAAGCCGAAACTTTCGTGGAGATTTTCAGGAACAGTTTTTTCTGTAGCAACGGTGAATGCAGTGTCATCACCTGGTTTTTGCAAGAGAATTTTGCGAGCTGGGAATGCTGGATTTAATGCCTTCTCGTCTAAACCATTACACAAAGCCGTAACAATTGTTTTATTTTGTTGATTTTGCGTGTATGCGGCATTAGCGTGAGTATCCAACACATTACAACTGTATTTATCAAGTATCAAATCCAATTTATAAAGCGGCATTTGCACTTTGAAAATACGATGGAATTGCAGGGTTGAAGACCAGTTATACACGGATAAATTCAGGGTGCTCATTGTTCCGTATGAACCAGCGGTTAAATTTTCGTCTTTTTCTTCCCACTCAATCGTGCCATCATCTTTCACCTTCGGATTGACAATCACATTTCCTGGATAATCGGAAACATCAGTTGATGTTGAAGAAACATTACTCGGCGCAGCAACCGATGTGGTGTATAGCTGGTCAAATGTGATGGCAGAAGATGGAATTGCTTCGCCTTCTTCGCTATCTGTGCTGTCAGTAGTAGAAGATGGAAGAATTTCTGGTTCTGCTGGGGTATCGTCATCAGATGTGGTTTCGACAATATCTCCGCCTGTAATGGTTGCTTGCCCAGCATCAACATTAGATGAAGATGAGCTTGCAGTTACTGTGGTTTCAGCAATGTTTTTCAGCATTTCATCGAAAGCTGATTGCAGTTCTTCCTCGGAATTTACATAGTAATAACCAGTTTCTGGATAAAGCGCGTATCCGTCTTTTTTAGTTTTACGCTTATTCGGGTCTTTGTTTTTGATGCCCTCATCAACCCGAGCAGCCAAGGTCAAAAACGCTTCCCCAAAATGGCTCATACCATTTCCGTAAGCAATTGTCATTGTTTGAATATTTTGTTTGTCAGACCAAGGATTGCCTTCTTTATCGGTTTTGCCGTGAATGCTTGTGCCGACATTATCTGGGATTAAGTCTTTACGGTAAATTTTGTCGGAGAAGTATTCAATACCGTTGTAAATCATATTGTTGGTATTGATATTGTTGTGTGAATATCCTGAATAGTAGCTAGGAGCGGTAAATTCCACCTTATTGCCGTTGGCATCAAGGGTATACATAGTTTGTGTTTTTGGAGTAGCAGACGGCTGACACCAATATCCAACATTTTCATTGTTGAGATAACCAGAGTTCCACCAACCAAGCTTATTTGGATAACCACAGTTATTTGCTGATGTATCACCGTGATAGTAATACTGCCAACCATCGCTTAAAGTGTGCTGGTTAGTGATTTTTGAGTAGGTTGGGAAAAACCATAGGTAATCACGAGGTAAATTATCTCCAACTAAATCGTAATAAGGTTTAAGCGGTGATCTGGAAGCGTAATATTGGGTGTCATACGGATATGAATAGCCAGATGAATTTACATACTGCATATCTGCTGTTGCATTTCTGGTAAATACATCCGAGTTGGCATCACCGTCTGACAGATAAATAATGAAGTTTTTCTGGCAAGCGTATTCAATATTTTTATAAACAAAATCTGCTGCAATCAGATACGGCGGAATGGAAGGTGTACCACCACTCGCTATTTCTGAATTGAGATAGTTGATTACTTGCTGACCAGTGGTGTAATTGGCATATTTTGGTGCTGGCATCGTATATCTATACCCATTTTGGGTATAAAAGAATGTGCTTACATTCCATAAAACCTTATCGTTATAAGTAGTGGCTACTTTTTTAATTACATCATTCAGAGCTTTCCAGCGTGATTTACTAAATACTCCTGAAATACCTGCGGTCATTGAACCTGAATTATCAAAAACCAGCATCAAGCGCGGTTTAACCGTGCTTTGTCCCGATTTGACGGTTTTTTTCATCGGAGTGGTTTTGAATTGCGGAATTACCGTAACTTTGGCAGAAGTTGCCTGTGTATAGTTTTTGCGGTTAGTTGTAACCGTAGTTTTGGTAGTGGTTTTCTTTTTGGTGAAGTGAATAGTTACGGTTTCCGAACCAGAAGTTGAAGTTTCTAGATAGCTTGGCACAGCTGAAAACGGACTTTCAGCGGCTTTGCCTGCAAGAGATGCCTGGGAAAAAGATGCGCAGATTGCCGCGATGGAAGAAACGAGAAAAAATTTGCCTTTTTGAGCATTGGAGAGCGACTTAACGGTGTTTAATGCATTCTTGGGGGGGGGGAGTCTGTTCATTTGTGTTGCTCCAATTGTTTTATGGGAAGAGTAAAACCAGCTTTTGAAATCAGCTACCAAGGTATTTATAAAACCTTATCGAGTTTATAGCATTATTTTTGCTAATTTGCTTAATAAAATTTGTTGTATTTTTGCAACTATGTTTTTTTTTTTATTTTTTGCATTATTCCATACTTGAAATCTAAAATTTTTGTAATTTTTTTTATTAATTGTGTCTAATATAAATGCCGAGTTATTGTCGATTTTGCCCTGTTTTAGCTAAATTTTTGTTCTCGTGTAGCTTCGGTAAATACCATTTCTTTCCAACTCTTCAATTGTTTCAAGTTCGCTGGATTTGGGTAAGGCGCGGATTACATCAACTACCGTTCCATGAGGGTATGTGATTTCATTAAAAATATAATGCCAAGGCTTTTCGTTTATAAACTCTACGCTATAAAACAACCTGTCTTTATCAGCTTGAAAACCTAGAAAACAGCAGAAATCAATATCTGCCAATTCGGTATAACGAGTTAATTCAAAAAGATTTTCATCGTAGCGAAAAAAACTACCAGTCAAAGTATCGCCTTCCCAATCATCATCAAGTGCTTCCAGACAACCGTCAATTTGCATTTGTGTAATCTCTTCGCAACCCAAGTTAAAGTCAGGAGGATTAGTTGCAAGCCATTTTTCGAGGTTTCTCTGCATTTTGTCAATCAAGTTATAAAGTTCCATAGCACCGTGAAAAAAGTTGCTTGGATATAACTTATCATCAATATTAAAACTAAAATACCCTAATGGACAAATAGCATCATGTGTGTAACCTGGAATATATGCTTTTTCAAGATGCACCATCAAACTACCGTAATCACCAATAATCATTTTTTTCCTCAACAGTAATCAACAGTAAGTAACACCTTAAAACTTGGCACCCATTTTTTTAAGTGGTGCTTTTAAATGTTGTATTTTTGAATACTCCAGAGGATAGTTTTTATCTCCTGTGCTTGCGCTCCAATGATAGCTACCGTCGTTAGTGTCTTGAAACTTATGAACATTACCGTATTCATCTACGGCATATCTAGCATCATCACCTGAAAATTTCACAGATTTTTTGAATAAATCCAGAGAATTTTTTGGTTCTGTTCCCACCTTTTTGGGGTTATATCCGTTATTACCAGGCGTATGTTTTGGGTTTGATTTGTAATAAAGTTCTTCACCTGAATCAGTTCTAACTTTTACTTTATTTGGCTCTGGTGGCGGCACATTGTAATCCGAATCTCTCTTGTTATTGCCTTCTGGATTATTTGGATTAGAGCTTGAAGAATTACTTTCAGTTGATACTAAATCCCATCTTCCGCTCGGATTATTATCTTTTCGTTTTGCGTTAAAAACTGCTTCTGCTTTGACGGGGTCGGTTTCAACAATACGGATAAACCGCTCGATTTCATCGATACCAACTCCCATTACATAGCGCATAATGGTGTGAATTTCAGCGATATTTTGTTCCTGAATTGCCCGCAAAAGAGCTAGCCAAACGCTGTCATTTATTTGCACCCCTTTTGCTCTTCCGATATAACTGTTTGCGGTAGAAAATGCTATTCTTGTGGCTATTTCAGGTTGATTTTTACTTACTTCTTGTTTGTCAATCGGTTTGCAAAGAGTTTGTATTATTTCTTCTTGTTCTTTTCTTTTTTGCAGTATTTCCGCATAAGTTAATTCTCTTAATTGATTTTCTTCTTTAATATAAATTGGTTTTGATATATCAAGCAATTTTTTCTGATTATTTTGAGCTTGTTCGCATCTTTCTAAACGACTGATTATTTGTGAATTAAAGCTATCATCTGCAAAAGAAAAGTTGTTATAGAAAATAAAAGATAAAATAAAAATAAGCTTTTTGGTCATTAAAAAATTCCTTGTTGAATGTATTAAATAAAAAATATTAGCTAATTTTGCAGCAAAACGCAACTTTCCCCCAAATTGCGGCTTCTTGCTTGATTTGACTTCCAAATTTGCCTAAAATTATTCCCTAACCAGAATGATTGCACTTCTTCGTTAAAGCTATAAATTACTCCCAATTGGCAATTGTCTGGCAAGATTTCTCTTGTTTTTTTTATCAAATTTGCTCCGATTTTTTGGCGGCGGAATTCTTCGGCGACCGCAATGCGGCAAACTCTTGCTATTTGTATTTTTCCCCAAGCAGGATTTTTGGTGTTAAATAAAAGTTGCTGCATCAAAATTCTGCCACGAGGGCGCGACAGGCCTGAAATTACCGCAGAAATTAGCTCTTCTGGGAGTGGAGTTTCGATTTTTGTCTGACAAATGCCAATTATTTGTCCTAATTTGTTTTCGGCGACAACTAAAATTTGCAGCGGAATATCGAGCAAAAATTTCACATCTTCGGGGCGGTTGCGGTAATGTGCTTTGCTGAGTAAGGCGACGATTTGCCCGAGCAAATATTCATTTTCGAACAGCTCTTTTTGATTAACAGGGCGGAAATTTATTTCTTCTATGCTGGTATTTGTATCTATTTTGTAGTGATAATTACGACAAAATATAGCATTTAAGCAGGAAGCAAGATGGTCTTCGTTGGAAAAACGGTAGCTTTCGGATAAATAAATTACCTCGGCATTTTTGCTAATTTGCGGCAAAGTTTTAATAAGGAAATAATTAGCCGAGCCTTCATAACCTTCAAGTGATGTTGCAAGTGAATAATTAGGATATTTTCTGATAAGTTCTAATAGCTGCAAGGGGGCAATTGCCGCTGCTTCATCAATAAGCATATATTTTGCATTAAGATTACGGCGAATTGCCTCATCAGGAGGTAAAAAAAATAGCTTTGATAGTTGGGAATTTTCTAGTTGCAAGCGGAAATTTGCTAAATTCTTATTAAAAGATGCAACAATCAAAAGAGGGTAAATATTTTTATCTAACAGGTATTTTGCTTTTTCGGCAAGTAAAGTTGATTTTCCCGCACCACGACAGCCGATTAAGCATTGAGATTGTTCAGTTTTTATATTTATTTCTTGAATTGAGGATTTAGTTTCAGCACGAATAAAATTTTCCTGTTGAATAATATTTTCTAATCTTTGATTAAAAAAGTTATTGCACAGCTGAAAATCGATTAAATAGTCCAATTTTTTTAATAAATCAGGGTCTCCCTGTGGATAACTTTTTGGTAAATAGAGGTGAAAATTTTTACCATCGATTAAAGTGCCAGCAATTGCGAGCAAAGCATTGGGATTTAAGCCTTGTTCTGCACTGTAATATATATCTTGGGAGTAATTTATTCCGAGAATTTTGCGGTAATTTTCAAGCTTGAAGTCTCTGCCAAAAACCTCTTTTTTCGGCAAATCATTTTTTTCTATCAAAATCAATTTACGCATTTTTTGTATTTCATTGTCCTTCGAATTTATGACAAATGAATGCAATTAGCGCGAAATACAAGAATAAAAATCCGAATATTAGCCAGTTGCCGAAGCGTGCATATGGCGTGAGACCTTTATGAACTTCGACGAATGATGCGAGCACAAATTCTTCATTGACAGGGGCGCGGTCGCGGATTTTGCCGTTTGCGGCAATTGTCGCGGTTATGCCGTCATTTGTCGCACGGGCGAGGTCGCGACTAAATTCGATGGAGCGCATTTGCTGCATTTCTAAATGCTGTGCTGCGGCGCGTGAGCCGCTAAACCAACCGTCGTTGGAAATGTTGATTAAGAAATCGCTTTCTGGCAAAAAAGAATTGCGAATAACGCGACCGAATGCGCCTTCAAAACAAATAGAAGCGGCGAGTTTATTATTAGCTGCGGTTAATATTTCTTGCCGTTTTCCGCCGCGGGAAAAATCACTAAATGGAATATCAACGAATTTCAAGAAAAAGTTGAATAAAAACTTCATCGGAATATATTCACCAAAAGGAAGCAGGTGATCTTTGGAATATTTACCACGACCATCGCCGAGTACTAGTAGTGAATTGTAATATATATTAGTATTTTTGCCATACGATGGAATACCGATGATAAGTGTTTGTCCGCGTTTTTTATACAGTTGGTCGAGGTCGGAGAGTAAATCTTTCGCGTCATCTTCCATAAAGGGAATTGCGGTTTCGGGCCAAATGATGATTTTTTCCTTTAAGTTATTACTAATTTTTATATATTTTTCAACATCTTTGCCCATTTGTTCGAAGTCGAATTTGGTGGATTGGGCAATATTTCCCTGTACAAGTGCAAGTTGGATTTTCTCGCCAGTGTTTTCCGTAAAACGGATAAAACCGCAAAATATTGCAAGCAATAGGCAAGAAAAAAATGTGCATAGGTAGAGAATTTTTCGCCGAATGGTGTAAAAAGCAAGTAGAGATGATGATAAATATAAAATAAAACTAACTAAAAAAACTCCGCCTAACGGTGCAAAATTTTTCATCGGAGAGTAGAGTTGTGAATATCCAGCCGAAAGCCAAGGAAAACCGCTGATTAAATAAGCTCGTAATAATTCCGCGAAGGTTAAGAATAAAGGGATAAAAAGCATTCGTTTAGCTGAATTTTCTGCGGAATATTTATTGATAAAAAATCCCGCAAGAGCAGGAAATAAAGATAAATAAATAACCAAAGCAATATTGGCAGTAATTGCGAAAACAATATGGGCACTACCGTATTTCCATAAACTGATATAAACCCAGGCAACTCCCGTTCCGAAAGAACATAAACCGAAAATAAAGCCGATTAGGAATTTGCTTTTATCCGAATGTAAAAATAAATAACATAGCCCGATTAAAGATAAAAAAGCTGCGGGAAAAAATTGAAAAGGTGCAAAAGCAAAGGGATAAATTAAACCGCAAATTGCCGCAAAGAGGTAAGAATTATTGAATATCTTTTTGATTAGTTGCTGTTGCAAAAATAATTGCGGAAGTTTAGGCATGGTTTATAAGCTTGAAGTAATAAATAATTTAATATGGAAATAAAAAAGTAGGGCATAGAGCCCAACTTTTTTATTACAAGAGATAAATTTTATTTTTTATCATTTTCTTCTGCCGCTCTTTTACTCGCTTGTTCTAATGCTTTTTTTCTCGCTTCTGACATTGGCACGGCATTTTTTTCTGGTGTTTCGATTGCCGCTCTGTTTGCGGCTTCCATTGCGCGTTTTCTGGCATCTGACATCGGACGAGAATTATCGCTTGTATTTTCCTGTTTGCTTGCCGCTTCCATTGCTCTTTGTCTGGCGTTAGAAATCATTGATTTTGGTGTTGTGCCTTGATAATTATCCTCTTCTGGATTATTTTCTACCGTTGGAGCTTCTTTTATTACTGGTCTTGCTGATGATTTTTTAACATCTTCTGTTTTATTTTCTTTACTATTAGCGGTTTTTTCTTCTACTTTTTCCAGATTATCTTGCTCTGATATTTCTTCAATTATTTCATCTGCTGCGATTTGTTTTGGTTCTGTGATAATTTCTGCTTCAACTGTCGGTTTTGCGGCTTCTTTTATTGCTTGTTTGGAATTATTCTTATCTTCTTTATTATCCTCTGCTAGCGTTTCATCTTCTGATTTTTTATTTTTGCGCATTATTTTCCACAAGCTTTCCTGATTGGATTTTTTGTTGCCGACTTCCCAGGCATAATTCCAAAAATCAAGTTCATATTCACTACAACGAAGGAATATTTCTTCATATCTTTCAAGTTCTTGCGGAGTTGATTTAGCGGTAATTTTGTTGAAAAAGTTGATTAAATCTTGATTATTCGCCGCATAATCCTCTGATGAATAGTCGCTGACCCATTTGCCGAATAATTTATGCTCTTTGGCTTTGGGATTGTTTTTTACAATTTCCGTTGCGATTTCGCTATAACTCCAAGAGCATGACAAGATTGCTGCAAGTATTTCTTTTACGCCGTATTGATATGCACAGTGAAGCATATAAGAAGTATATGAACGGTTATTTGCAGACATTGAAGTTTTTAATGCTTGTTCATTAGAAATACCTAATTGCTGCATATATTTACGGTGAATATTCATTTCTGAATTCAGCATAAAGTAGATGCTATCGGAAAAAAGCCGCATTGTCTCTTCGTTGTCGGCTTTTGCGATGCCAAGAGCATATACCTTCATATATTCATAAAGGTATAAATAATCCTGCACAAGATAGGCGGCAAACTTATTTTGTTCTAATGTTCCATCGGTAATTTTTTGTATAAAGGGGTGAGAATGATATTGCTGCCAGATGTCTTTTGCGGCATTGTGTAATTTGCTACTAGTTGTTTTTGCGTTCATCGTTTTTCCTTAAAGACTAAAAATAAATGCTGGGTAATTTTTTAAGCTATAAAAATAGCTGATAAGAATTCATAAATTTTTTTTCGATAATTCCTCTGCCTGAATTTTGTCCCGCATTTGTCGGACAATATCCTCAATTTCGCGGTTAATTGCATCGGCTTTGCGCTTATTTGGTTCGACGATTTTTCCGACTTCCACCGTTATTGTTCCAGGTGAAATCCAACCGCTACGCGGCCAAAACATTCCTGCATTATGCGCAATTGGCAAAATCGGTGTGGAAAGTTTTTCGGAAATTTTTGCTGCACCTTGCTTGAATTTTATCGGCGCATCGTAAGGAAAACGGTGTCCTTCGGGAAAAATTACGATGGAATAGCCTGAATTTATCCGCTGCTTGCCTTGCACCAAAACCTGCGCCAGAGCTCGTTTGCCTTTTTTACGGTTGATTGCGATCGGTTTGAGTGAGCCGATTGCCCAGCCGAAAAACGGAATAGCGAGAAGTTCGCGTTTGAGCACCCAAACTTGTTTGCGCAGAATTAGCGGTAAAAATACGGTTTCCCAAGCGGATTGATGATTTGCCGCGACAATTACCGCTGTTTGTGGCACATTTTCCTCTCCCCGCACCTGCCATTTTAAACCGCAAATAACTCGTAATAACCACATCGTGCTGTCCGACCAGTGAGTGGCAAAATAATGTCGAATACCGAATGGCAGGGGTAGTGCTAAAACAATCGCGACCGACCAAAAAAAGATGCAAAAACTCCACGCGATATAAAAAATAACGGTGCGGACTTTGCAAGAAAAAGGTATTTTTTTCATATTCAAAAACTTTTATTTATTTGAGTTTATTTTACTACTGTTTGATTTAATTTTGTCAGCTGTTTTATTTAATTGTCCTGATAAAAACCGCTATCTAATAAATATTGCACGGCGTTAAGTAAATCAGGAAAAAAGGCAATATCTTTAAGCTCTTCCGTATATTTTTCGCGGCATTTTTGACCTTTTCCCGTGCCGACTAAAATCGGCACTGCCCCAGCTCGCAGAGCGGCTTGTATATCTTTGTAATCATCACCGATATACGGCACTTTGTCCAAACTATTTAGCCCGAAATTTTCCATCTGTTTGATGAGCATTCCAGGATTTGGTTTGCGCAGCGGGTGATTATCATCAGAGTAAGGACAATAGATAATTTTTAACTCTCCACCGCCATTTTTTTTCACCTCTTCTTGTAATTTTTGGTGAATTGCGGATAAATCATTTTCGCTATAAATACCTTTTTCTATTCCCGCTTGGTTAGTGCAAATTCCAACTTTGATACCGTTATCGTGAAGTAATTGCAAAGCACGCAAACTTTGCGGAAAAATAACAAGTTCATCTGGATGTCGGACATAGTCATCACGGTCATAATTGAGCACGCCATCGCGGTCGAGAAGGATTAGTTTGGTCATATAACTCCATCAAATAGAAAAAGAGTGCAATTTATTCCGCCAAATTCTGCGCGAAAGGTCGTATCTAAAAATTCGTCATTTTGAGCCGCAGGCGAAAAATCTCTATCAGTAGATCCTTCACTGCGTTCAGGATGACGATAAAAAATAGAACTAACTCTAAATTTAGATGCGCTAAAAGAGCAATTTAATCCATCAAATCCTGCAAAGAAACAATTATTCATTGCAGTTTTTGTTAAGAACAATTACTCCGCCAAATTCTGCAACAAAGCAATTTCCAAATCATCGAATCCCGCCTGCAAGCGCGCTTCGATGTTAAACGGGCCTTTTATTTTGGTTTTGAGATAGCCAGTGAGCAGTTCGGTGAATTTTTCGCGGTAGTCGATATTTCTCTGTTCGCAGCAATATTTGAACCAATGCGAACCGATAGCGACATGACCGTGCTCTTCGCGGTAGATGATGTCGAGGAGTTTTGCGGTGCGATGCTCCCCGATATCGCGGAGTTTTTCCTGAATTTTCGGCGTTACATCCAGCCCACGCGCTTCCATCACACGCGGGACGAGTGCCATTCTCACCATCGGGTCGTATTCCGTTTCGTGGCAAGCTTCCCAAAGCCCCGCGTGGGCAGGAAAATCGCCGTAATTCGCACCGAGTTCGCGCAGTCTTTGCAAAATTAGCGTGAAGTGATAGCACTCTTCTTTGGCAACCTGCAACCAATCGCGGGTGAATTCTTCAGGCATATCTTGAAAGCGGTAAGCAGCATCAAGAGCGAGATTTATCGCGTTGAATTCAATATGACAGACGGCATGCAGCATCGCTTGCAAACCTTCCAATGTTCCGATTCGCCGTCTCGGCACATCTTTGGGCGAGACAATTTCGGGTTTATCTGGTCTGCCAGCGTCGGAAATTGATAGAACTTCTGTTTTTTCCCGTTTGAATAAACCGTCCTTGTAGCCGAAAAATAGAGCATAAGTTTGCTGAATTTTGTCGAAGGGGGCTTTTGTCATCAAGGCTTGGTAAATTGCCGAAAAAATATTGTCATTCATATTGTCAATGCTAATAAACAGTGCAGAATTTTTTGACAGACAGGGTTATTTTTTATCTCTATCGATATTTTTTATCGCTTTTGTGCAATCTTGTGGCATTGCATTATTAAATCTTGCTTCTACATTTTCCCAATTAACTATATTCCAAAAAGCCTTTACATAGTCAGTTTTTACATTCAAATAGTCCAAATAAAAAGCGTGTTCCCACATATCTAAAAGCAGCAAGGGGGTAATATTTAACGGTAAATTATTTTGATGATCATAAAATTGCAAAATAACTAGATTTTCAGAAGTTCTATCAAGTCCTAAACAAGCCCAACCAGAACCTTGAATTGAAGTCGCGACTGCGGTAAATTGAGCTTGAAAATTGCTAAAAGAGCCGAAAAAATCTTTAATTGCATAAGCTATTTCTCCGCTAGCTTCACCGCCTGCTTTCGGTGCAAGATTAGTCCAAAAAATGCAGTGATTATTATGCCCTGCAAGATTGAAGGATAAGTCTTTAGAGTATTGATTTATTAAGGAAAAATCATTATTTTTTCTCGCATTTTCGAGATTTTCCAAAGCTTTATTTGCCCCCGCTACATAAGCCGCGTGATGTTTATCGTGATGCAATTGCATTATCTTTGCGGAAATATGTGGTTCAAGTGCAGCATAGTCATAAGGTAAATCAGGAAGAGTATATTTATTCATAAATGTTCCTTGAAGTGTTACGGTATAAATAAAAAGCTATAAATAAAGTCTTATTTTGTTAAGGTTAAAGATATGAAAGGAGTAATTTTGCCATTTCAGCGGTGGATATTTCTTGGCAATTAAATGGATTTTGTCCGCACCATAATGATGAGAAGTCTTCTTTATTTAACTTTTCAGCTTCTTTTTTTATTGCATTATTGGCACTTGCAGCGTATGGAAAGGGTAAAATTTTATCGCTGATGAAGTTATTTTCACGCATAAAACGGTTAATTATTCCGCGCGCTGGTTTGCCTGAAAATAAATTAGTAAGAGCGGTAGAAAAATTAGCTTTATCGGCAATATTTTTTTGAATTTCACGGCGGTGAATTGGGCTGATTTTGCTCTCCGTGCAAAGCAAAAATGCCGTGCCGATTTGCACATAATCCGCGCCCAGAGTAAATGCCGCCTGTATTGATGCTTTATCGGCAATACCGCCTGCGGCAATAATCGGTTTTTTGATGACTTTGCGCATTGAATTTAGTAGCGCGAATAGCCCGACTTGTTCCTCAACTTTGCTTAAAAAATTGCCGCGATGACCGCCAGCTTCCAAACCTTGGGCGATGATGAAATCTGCTCCGTGCTCTTCTAAAAATACGGCTTCTTGCAAGGTGGTTGCCGAGGAAATGACGACCGCCCCCGTGTTTTTGACCGCGTCCAAGAGATTTTTGTCAGGCAAACCGAAGTGAAAACTCACGATTTGCGGACGGTATTTTTCGACTATTTCTGCTTGTTTTTTACCGAACGGGCGGCGGATTACGCCTTCGGGAATGTTGTCGGGATTGATGGAAAATTCTTTGAAATAGGGCGAGAGAAATTTATTTTGCTCTGCGGTTTGCTTCGCGGTAATTTCAGGCATTTGATGCGCGAAAAAATTGAGATTGAAGGGTTTCGAGGTTGCGCGTTGAATAGTTTCAATTTCACGGCAAAGTTCTTCTGGCGAGAGGGATGAACAAGCAAGCGAGCCGATTAAACCGTTTTCGCAGGCGGCAATTGTCATTTTGCTGTCTTGTGCGCCGAGCATCGGTGCTTGAATGATTTTTGACGGTAAATTTTTCATTTTGTATCTCCTTGAATTTTGTAAGTGGCACATCTAAAAATTCGTCATTTTGAGCCGTAGGCGAAAAATCTCTATTGGCAGATCCCTCGAGAGTAAAAAGATAGAACTAATTCTGAATTTAGATGGCCATAAACAGAAATTAGATGCGTCATAAACAGAAATTAGAAACCATTAGCTATCAATTTTTCTGCCGTTAATCCAGTTTTAGAATTCCCGTTAAGTAATAATTTTTCCACATAACGAGCAATTAAATCGACTTCTAAATTAACTTCCGTCCCCATTTCCATAGCACCAAGAGTGGTATTTTTTAGAGTGTGGGGGACAATATTTAAGTGAAAGGCAAATCCTGCCACTTCATTTACTGTCAAGCTGATTCCATCGACGGTGATTGAACCTTTTTTGACGATATATTTGGCAAGCTCTGGCTCGCAGGCGAAGACTAATCTTTCGCTTCTACCGTCGGCGGCGCGGTCGGTAAGCACGCCTTTTCCGTCGATATGACCGCTCACGATATGTCCGCCTAAACGAGTAGTCGGTGTCAAGGCCCGTTCCAAATTGATTTTTGCTCCAATTGCTAATTTTCCCAAAGTGGTGAGCGAGAGCGTTTCGAAAGATACATCGGCGACAAAATAATCTTTACCGAGTTCGACAGCGGTAAGACATACGCCATTACTTGCAATACTATCGCCGAGTTGGCAGGAGCTGAAATCAAAATCCGCCGCAATTTTGAGCGTTTGGTCTTTGCCGTGAGATTTGCGCTCAACTAGCGTTCCGACTGCTTCAATAATTCCTGTAAACATAAATTTTTCCTTATTTTTCAATCTTGGGCGTGTCTAAAATTTACGGTTAGTTCTATTTTGGGACTCTCGTCATCCTGAACGAAGCGAAGGATCTATCGGTAGAGATTTTTCGCCTACGGCTCAAAATGACGAATTTTTAGACAAGCCCTCCTGTAATTTTGATTTCGGCAGCAAGATTAGCCGCAAATCTTCCCCAAATTTATCGATTTTTGCGATGGAAAAAGAAATTTTCTCATTCAAACTATTTATTTCATCAAGCAAAAATAATGGTCGCGAAGTATGCCCTAGAAGGATTGGCGCAAGGTATAAATGAACTTCATCAACTAAATTATCTTTAATTAAAGCCGAGGTTAAATTTGCTCCTGCTTCCACAAAAATACGGTTAATTTCTAATTTACCGAGTTCTTGCATTAACAAATCTAGCTTGATTTTTCCCTGCGAATTGCAGTCAAGACCCAAAATTTTGACGAAATCAGGATATTTTTGACTGGGATTGGCGGCATTTTCCTTGCTAGTTGCCAGCAAGATCGGCGAATTTATAGAAAAAACCGCTTTGTCAGGCGGCACGCGCAATTGGCTGTCAATAATTACTCGCAGCGGTTGTTTTTGCGGTAGGGCGGTTTGGTAACGGGCATTGAGGCGGGCATTGTCATAAATAATTGAAGATGAGCCAGCCAGAATGCAGTCGGACATTAGCCGCTCGCGTTGGACTTCTTCGCGGGCAATTTCTCCCGTAATCCATTTACTTTCGCCAGTTGCAAGGGCAGTGCGACCGTCCAAACTGGCTGCTATTTTGACAATTACTCGCGGTTTATTAGTTGTAATTCTTTGGAAAAAAGCGCGGTTTAATTCCCAAGCCTCATCGCGCAAAATCCCCGATTTAACCGTGATGCCAGCGGCTTTTAATTTTGCCAAACCGCCACCTGCAACTTTGGGATTAGGGTCAAGAGAGCAGACGACGACTTTTGTAATTCCCGCTTTAATTAGTGCATCGGCGCAAGGCGGGGTTCTACCGTGATGCGCACAAGGTTCAAGAGTTACAAATGCAGTTGCGCCGCGGGCATCTTTTGCCATTTTGAGAGCATTTATTTCCGCATGCGCTTCTCCTGCACGCACATGAAATCCCGCGCCGATGATTTTTCCTTCGCGAACTAAAACACAGCCGACTTTGGGATTGGGATCGGTGGAAAATATTCCTTGCTTGGCTAAATTGAGTGCGAGACGGGCAAAATATTTTTCTTCCTCGCTAAAAGTTTGCTCTTCCATTGAATATTGATGAATTTGTAAGTTGAATACTGCATGGCGCATCTAAATTTAGGGTTAGTCTTTTTTTACCCTCGTCATCCTGAACGTAGCGAAGGAACTGCCGATAGAGATTTTTCGCCTGCGGCTCAAAATGACGAATTTTTAGACACACCATACATTTTATGGGCGTAAAAAATATGATTATTTAATACGCTTGTATGAATATTAAATATAAAAATATTTGAAACACATCGGTTTTAACGCTAGCTTACAATTTTGCGCTATATTTAGCCGCGATTTATCCGAATTGCCAAAAAATAAAAAATATTTTTCTTAAAAAAAACGAGCAACTTGTTCTGACGGAAAACCGCGCTGTGATAATCTTTCGCGATTTTTTAAGCGGGCAGAATTTGGCTTTTTTTAGAGGGGGCACTAAATTTATTTTTTACCTCGTCATCCTGAATGTAGCGAAGGATCTGCGAATAGAGATTTTTCGCCTACGGCTCAAAATGACGCATTTTTAGATACGCCCCTAGATAAAAACTGCAAGAAAAAGCTCACAATTCCAAACAAGAACCATCATTTCTAGGAGTTCAAAATGGCAAGCGCAGAAGATAAAGCAAAAATCGAAAGAGCCGTTTATGGCATCAAACTCAAACAAGACCCCGAAACTCGCAAATACGGTTGGGTTAATTCGCGCGGGGATTTCAAAATTAGACCGCAATACGATGTAGCAGAAGATTTTTCCGAAGGGCTCGCAGTTGTCAGTCAAAACAATACTTGGGGATTTATCGACCGCACCGATAAGGTGGTAATTTCCTTTGCTTATGACAGTGCGGATTCTTTCGAGCGCGGCATTGCTCGGGTAAGCCAAAACGGTAAATTCGGCTGGATTAAACCTAACGGTGAAGCTGCAATTGCGCTAGATTATGAAGAAGCTTGGCCATTTGTAGAAGGAGTTGCGCGGGTAAAACGCAACGGCAAATGGGGATTTATCAACCGTGATGGCGGAATTGTGGTTGCTCTCCAATATGACACGGCGCGGCATTTTTCTGACGGTTTAGCACTAGTCAGTCAAGACGGAAGATACGGCTGGATTGATATTAACGGCAGAGTAGTAATTGCATTGCAGTTTGAAGAGGCTCGTCCGTTTTCCGAAGGTTTGGCTTTGGTGAAAGCTAACGGTAAATGGGGATATGTCAATGCTCACGGCAAAATTGTCATTGCTCTGCGTTATGACGAAGCACAATCCTTCTCGGACGGAGTAGCGGAAGTCAAATTTGGCGGTAAATCTTTTTCGATTGGCAAAAACGGTCGCGTATTAACTTAAACAATGTTTTTTTTTTTTTTTTTTGAATGATGAATTTACAGGTTAAAAAGAGTTCGCAAACAGGAAAATTTGGTTTTGTTCATTCTGACAATCCCGACGGTCCTTTCATTATTGCGGCGCAATTTGATCAAGCCTTTGCTTTTCAGGGCGAAATTGCGCGAGTGATGCAGGATAAATTGCTGGGATTGATTAACGCGCAAGGTGAATTTGTATTACCTTGTAAGTATGACGAATTACATGAATTTCACGAAGATTTAGCTATTGTCCGTAAAGACGGCAAATCTGGGGCAATAAATTTGCGTGGCGAAGAAGTTATTGTTTGCGAATACGACTTAATTTATGACTTTCATCAAGGAATTGCGGTTGCTGCAGAGAAAAGTTGGTCTTGGGGGGCGATAAATACTACTGGTGAGGTTGTCGTGCCGATGATTTATGACTGGCTTGACCGTTTTTATGATGATTTAGCGATTTGCGAACTTGGCGGTAAATACGGTTTTGTTAATCGCAAAGGTAATCCAATTGTCTCCGAGCAATATTCCAACGCCAAACCGTTTTCGGAAGGATTTGCGGCGGTGTTCAAAAAAAATAGAAAAGCAATGGGAAAATGGGGATATATCGACGCAACTGGTAAAGAAGTTATCGCTTTTGAATTTGAAGAGGCAGGAGCATTTCGTTCTGGGGTTGCAGGAGTTCGGAAAAATCAAAATTACGGCTTTATCAACAAAACGGGTCATTTTGTGATTGAGCCAAAATTTCAGGAAGTTGGCAATTTTTCCGATGGTTTGGCAGCGGTGAAAGTTGCGGAAAAATGGGGATATATCAACAAAATCGGCAATGAAGTTATTGCGCCGAAGTTTTATGCGGCGGGAGAATTTGCCCAAGGTCGTGCCAAAGTTGAGTTGGACGGCAGAAGTTTTTACATTGACCGTCGCGGTGATGAGCTGGTTGATGTAGTTTGATTTTGTGTTGGGCGTGTCTATAAAAATTCGTCATTTTGAGCCGCAGGCGAAAAATCTTTATCGGTAGATCCTTCGCTGCGTTCAGGATGACGAAGTAAAAAAATAGGACTGTCCTAATTTAGATGCGCCTTGTTAATTATTTTTGAGTTTTGACGCGCGGAAGACAATCTGCGCGTTTTTGTTATTTACTGAAATCGCGAGGAAAAAATAAAAAAATGAACCGAACAATTCTTGCTTTTGAATCTTCCTGCGATGAGACGGGAGTGGCGATTTATCGCGGTGATGAGCACGGCAACGGTGAAGTTCTAGCCAATGAAATTTTCAGCCAAATTGATTTGCACCGTGTTTATGGCGGAGTTGTTCCCGAACTTGCGGCTCGCGATCACTTAAAACGCTTGCCAGTGCTTCTTTATTCGGCATTAGAGAAGGCAAATTTAGATTTATCCGCGATTGATTTAATTGCTTATACCGCCGCTCCTGGTCTGCCTGGTGCATTGCTGACCGCTGCAAGTTTTGCGCGCACTTTGGCATATGGGCGCAAAATTCCAGCCTTGCCCGTGCATCATTTGGAAGGGCATTTGTTAAGTCCCTTGCTAGCAGCGGAAAAACCCGATGTGCCGTTTTTGGCAATGTTGCTTTCTGGCGGTCATAGTCAGATTTTGGCGGTAGAAAAAATCGGTTCATACCGTCTTTTGGGGCAAACTTTGGACGATGCCGTCGGTGAAGCCTTTGATAAAACCGCGAAATTGCTTGATTTGCCCTATCCAGGCGGTCGGGAAATTGCGAAATTAGCCGAAGAGGGCGATTCCGAACGATATTGCCTGCCACTGCCGATGAGTAAAAAAGCGGGATTGGATATGAGTTTTTCTGGGCTGAAAACGGCGGTGAGACTTCTGATTGAACGCGAACTTGCGGGAAAAAATGCCGAAGATGCCGATTACCGTCAAATCCGTGCGGATATTGCTGCGAGTTTTCAAAAAACGGTGGTGGAGAGCTTGTTGCAGAAGGCGCGGCGCGCATGGAAGGAATGCGCTTGTCGGGATTTAGTGCTGGCAGGCGGGGTGAGCGCGAATATACTTTTACGGCGAAAAATTGAGGAAGAGGCAAAAAAATTAGGCAAAAGAGTGTTTTTTCCTGCCTTGGAACTTTGCGGCGACAATGCCTTGATGATTGCGTTTGCGGCATCCTTTCGTGCTCGTTATGCAAGCTGTGAAAATTTAGCGATAAAAACTTATCCGCGAATGGATTTGGCAAATTTGCCGAAAATTTAATTGGAGGAAAAAATTATGCGAGAAATAATAAAAATAGCGATTAAATTTTTGGAACTGTTTGCTTGTTTTTTTGCCCA
>JAFUTP010000064.1 GCA_017484165.1 Cardiobacteriaceae bacterium
AACTCGGCGGAAATGCCGTCGGAAATACCATAATCGCTGCGGCAACAAGCAAAGGTTTGGGAGCGGCTAGCAATAGCGTTGGGGTTATAAATAAAGCCGATAATTTGGCGGATGCAGCTGGCGCAGGAAGGAAAGTTGATGGTCCAACTATCAATAATCCGCAGAATATCCCTAATCCAACACCTTATAATTCAGCTGGTTCAAGTAGTGTAGGACAGGTGGATTGTTGTAATCTTCAAACTGCAAAACCACCTAAAAATTCTGAACCGAATTCTGTTACTCAACAATTGCGACCAAATGGAGAACCTTTTTCTGAAAGATACTATGACAGTCAAGGAAATGCCTATTTGGATATTGATTATACGGATCATAATAAACCACATGCACATCCATATGTTCCGCATGAACATTTAATCGATACATCAAATGGTGGATTTAATCGGAGCGAAGGAGGACCTATAAAATGACCAAAGATGAATTCAAACAATATGTTTTAGAGGGACACGATATAGAGTGGAGATATAACAATATTGGTTTTGGTATGATTCCAAAAGATACTGATGACGACGGTAATGACTGTATTTCTGTTTATCAAGCCAAGACACCTCCAATACATTATGTTTATTCTTTTGAAGAATTAATAAATGTCAAATTTTATGGTGTAACTGTTATGGAAATGTTGGAATCACTTGGTGATGAAGAAGAAGCTGAAAAAAGGGGGGATTTAGTCATATTCTAAAAGCAAACGGCAGAGATAACTCTGCCGTATAATTCAGCTGGTTCAAGTAGTGTAAAACAAGTTGATTGTTGTAATCTTCAAACTGCAAAACCACCTAAAAATTCTGAACCGAATTCTGTTACTCAACAATTGCGACCAAATGGAGAACCTTTTTCTGAAAGATACTATGACAGTCAGGGAAATGCATATTTGGATATTGATTATACGGATCATAATAAACCACATGCACATCCATATGTTCCGCATGAACATTCGATTGATACATCAAATGGAGGATTTAATCGTGAAAATCCAGGGAGCAAAATAAGAAAATGACAAAAGAAGAACTAGCGGATTACATTAGCCACGGTCATGAGATTGACTTTAAATATAAAAATAAGTGGTATGGAATTAATTATGAATTAACCAAAGATGATCGACTTTTTATAAGCTTCTATGAAGGGCACAACGAACTGTCTGAACATTTAGTGAAAACCGTGGATGCGTTAGTGGATATTCGCTACAAAGGTGTAACGGTAATGGAAATGTTGGAAGCACTTGGCGACGAAGAAGAAGCTGAAAAACTAGGTGATCTGCGCATTTGGTGATTTTATTAAACGGCGGAATATTTTTCCGCCGTTATTTTTATAAAAAAGTAGCAAAACAATTGACAACAAATCAAAAGAGCGAATTGAAATACAGCAAATAGTGAAAAATATCGCTTATTTCTGTGCGAATATTTTTGTTTGATTAGCAGCCGAATTATTACGCGGCAAAACCGCTCTTGCACCTGCGTAACGACGTTGCCAATTCGCTGCCATCATATTTTCAATCCGAACCCGAGAGCCAGATTGCGGCGAATGAATCATATAACCGTTACCAAGATAAATCGCTGCGTGATTAATCCGACCGCCGCGACGGAAATACACCAAATCGCCAGGCATTGGATTTGCCACCGCTGGTAAATAAGCAAACTGCGCCGCCGAAGAACGAGGCAATTTAATTCCCTGCTGGCGATAAACATAACTCACAAAGCCCGAACAATCAAAGCCCGTCGCAGGAGTGTTACCGCCGTAACGATAAGGCGTACCGATAAGTGATTTTGCATTGGCAATAACTTGCTGACGTTGATTAGATTTGAGATAAGTCGCTTTTGCTGGACTGTGCGCTACTTGCGGAATTTTGGTTTGTTTTTTCTGCTGACCATTAAGCGTAATCGGTTGGCGGTAACCAGCAACCGTCGTGCGCACTTGGGTTTTGACCGTGCGTTTTGTGTTAGTCGCAACAATTTTTCCAACGCTTGCTTTGGGCTGATTTTTCAGAGACAAATTGTCATTTTGGCGAGCCGCTGCCTTATTTGCCAGCGTTTTAGAAGATTTTTTACCGTCATTTTTTGCGCTAATTTTTGCCGTAGTGCTGTTTTTTACCGCCGTTTTGTTATCTATTTTTGCGGTAGTTCGTGGCGTATTTTTTACCGTTGATTTGGCATCATTTTTCGCAACTGTTTTTTTCGTATCCGCTGTGGTGGAATTTTTGGCAGTTGTTTTTGTCGCTTGCTTCGAGGTGGTTTTGTTACTGGCTTTCGCCGTGGTTTTTACGGCATTTTTTACATCATTTTTCGCGCTAGTTTTTGCCGTATTTGCCGTATTTGTCGTATTTTTTGCCGTTGATTTAGCCTCGTTTTTCGCAACTATGCGCTTCTTATCGGGCTTATCAGTTTTTGCGGAATTTTTACCGTCATTGTTTACGGTCGTTTTTGTGCTGGAATTAGAACTACTCGGACGAGCTTTGCCCGTTTTATCAATAATCAGAGCCGAGGCAGGAGCTTTGGTGTTGATAACTTTTGTTGTTTTAATGGCTTTATGACCTGAACCAGCGGAAGAAATTGCTTGTTTGCCCGCTGTATTTTTTTGATTATTCGGTGCAGATGTTGCGTGAAGAGCCGAAAACATCAAGGAAACTAAAATCAATCTTTTCATTTTTAATTCCTTAACCAATATTTACAAACTTTCTGTAAATTTTACAAAAAATTCACAATTGATTTTTATCAGCTTTGCTTGACAAATTGCACTTTAATCCAAGGAAACAAAATGTCGCTTAAAAAAATTTTCATTGAGGCTAACAACGCAAATCCAGCTGATTTTTTACCGTTGCTAGTAGATAACGAAAAAGTCGGAATTATTGCCATAGAAAATTGCGAAATGCTTGCTGATTACGGATTTATTCTCGAAAAAAAATCCAATTCGGGACAAGAACATTTCGTCTGGCAAGCAAAAAAAACCGAGCAAGAAAACAGCGCATTTATTTCCGAAATAACCGCAAAAATGCGCTCCGACGGCATCATCACAGGCTGGCGCGACGAACTTTATCCCTTATCAAAAAATTATTTAAGTCCGCCAAAAGCATTGATAGAACGGGCAGCAGTGCCGCTATTCGGTGCAACTGGCTTCGGAATTCACTTAAACGGCTTGCTGCGTCAGGGCGGTGAAATTTATATGTGGCTGGGAAAACGCTCATTAAACAAGCAAACTTCGCCTGGAAAATGGGATCAAATCGCGGCTGGCGGCTTACCTTACGGCATTTCCGTATTTGAAAATATGCAGAAAGAATGCGCAGAAGAAGCGGGTATCAGTAGAGGATTAAGCCAAAACGCTTACAGCGTCGGCGTTTGCAATTATTTCCGCCGCATCAAACTCGGCATCCGCGCCGATCAAATGTTCATTTACGACTTATGGCTCGACGAAAGCTTTGTGCCGCAAAACATCGACGGCGAAGTAGAAAAATTCGAATTAAGACCGTTACGCCAAATCATCGAAGAATTGCGCGAAAACACGGAAGAAATTAAATACAACTCCGCGATTGTGATTGTCGATTGCGCTCTCCGACACGGAATTATTCCCCCAGAAGATGCCGAATATGCAGAACTTTGCGCTGCCCGCTATGCCAGAAATTTTTGGCTGAAAGATTTTTCCGTTTTTTATTAGTTATCGGCATCTCAAAATGTATTTTTTAGTCGGCAAAATCTGCCATAAAACATAGTGAAAATTTCTAAAAATTAGGCAATTTTGCAATAAATAAAAAATATTTTTTCAATAAAATCAACGATGTAAGAAAATAAATAAAAAAAATGCTTGCATTGAAAAATATCAGAAATAGAATGCGCGCTTCTTTTTTTCACGGGTCGTTAGCTCAGTGGTAGAGCAGTTGGCTTTTAACCAATTGGTCGAGCGTTCGAGTCGCTCACGACCCACCAATTTTCTCCTTTATTTTTGTTTGTTGATATTCGGGTCGTTAGCTCAGTTGGTAGAGCAGTTGACTCTTAATCAATCGGTCGAGCGTTCGAGTCGCTCACGACCCACCAAGTTTGCATATTCTCTCCTTTGTTTCAAACACCGAAATTTCGGTGTTTTTTTATATCCGTAATCCAGCAAACCGCTAAAATCACGACCTCTTTTTGGATAGCAATAAGCCACAATGGACAAAAATCAAACTAGCGTTCTCAATCAAAATCTTCAAGAACTCAACAACATTGCCGCAGACACTGTCGGTAAATTTATTTCTTCACAAATTCAAAACTGTCAAATTTCCGCTGAACTGATTGCCAATGAGGGAAAAATTATTCTTCGTGGTTTTGTTACTGATAACGCGGCAATGCAATCAGCAAGCGACATTGCGGCGAATATCAAAGGAATTGCACAGGTCGAAAATTTGCTTGCAATCAAAGCGCAAACCATCGAAACCGAACAAAATCACATTGTCAAAAACGGTGAAACTCTCTCGGATATCGCCAAAGAGTATTACGGAAATCCGCAGGAAATCGAAAAAATTATCTCCGCCAACCCAGAACTCGCCACGGATATCGAAGCAAAATTATTCATCGGTCAAAAAATCCGCATTCCCAGCTAAATCAAACCCAATACAACAAAAACGCCGCCGTTAGTGAAACCACACATAACGGCGGCGTTTCTTTATGAAGATTGATTAGGCTTATTTTGCAAATTCCTTATCAATTTCCGAGCAGAAATAATGAATTGCAAAAATATGAGCTTCCTGAATATGCGCGGTAATATCCGACGGCACAACGAGTGATAAATCGGCAATTTCGGCTAATTTTCCCCCATCTCGTCCTGTCAACCCCACCGTTTTAATTCCGCGCTCTTTGGCGATTTTGACCGCATTCAAGATATTTTTTGAGTTACCCGATGTGGTAATTCCGAAGAACAAATCCCCTTCCCGACCGAGAGCCGCGAGTTGGCGAGCAAAAACTTCGTCGTAGCCGTAATCGTTGGCAATTGCGGTGAGTGCGGAAGTATCAACGGATAGCGCAATTCCAGAAAGCGGTTTTCTTTCGGCTAAAAATCTTCCTGAAAGTTCGGCAGCGAAATGTTGCGCATCAGCCGCTGAACCACCGTTACCCGCAGTAAAAATACTCCCGCCTCGTTTAAGCGTCTCAACCGAAATTGCAGCAATTTTTTGCACAATTTCTTCTTGACTTTTCAATTTATTAAAAACTTCGCTATGTCTTGCAATTAAGTCTTGCCAATTCATTTTTACTCCTGTTTTTGAATAACTTTCTAGCTAACACATCCTATTGATGTTTCAATATTTTCCCTACTTTACCGTCTATTTTCACCCTCTTCCGTCGTTTTGAGCCGTAGGGTGGCATCTTTGCCCACCAAAAGAACCGTCATTTTGAGCCGTAGGCGAAAAATCTATCGAAGATCCTTCGCTTCGCTCAGGATGACGACAACAGTGTTCGGCTTTTATCGTCATTTTGAGCGGAGCGAAAAATCTTGTCGTAACCGTCATTTTTCCCGACAAGCGAAAAATCTCTTGACAACGGCAAATCTTTATTTATAACCGCTCTTGCTTTATTGATAAAGCGTATTTTTTATTTGTAACAGGAAATTTATATGAAAAAATTATTGACAAACTCGCCGAAAGATGGTAAAATGAGCCATCCGATGGCGGGGGTATTAAGAGCGCAAGAGAGCAATATTTTAATAATACAACGCTAAAAATAAAAAT
Source organism: Cardiobacteriaceae bacterium (assembly GCA_017484165.1). Classification (GTDB taxonomy): domain Bacteria; phylum Pseudomonadota; class Gammaproteobacteria; order Cardiobacteriales; family Cardiobacteriaceae; genus RGIG9182. Next base: position 5,747 of record JAFUTP010000064.1, read on the forward strand.
AAAACAGG
>JAFUTP010000065.1 GCA_017484165.1 Cardiobacteriaceae bacterium
GCAAGCGGTTAATGAAATAGACATAGTTAGTAAAAAAGATGATTTAAGAAATTGCTGCTGTATGAATTTTTTTCTTCTACTATTAGCCGAAAAAATTTCATCTGTTTTAATTTTAATTTTGCTCTTGCGCTCTTGCGCTCTTGCGCTCTTGCGCTCTTAATACCCCCGCCATCGGATGGCTCATTTTACCATCTTTTTGCGGATTTGTCAATAATTTTTTCATATAAATTTCCTGTTACAAATAAAAAAATACGCTTTATCAATAAAGCAAGAGCGATTGTAAATAAAGATTTGCCGTTGTCAAGAGATTTTTTGCCTGTCGCGAAAAATTACGGTTGCGGCAGAGATTTTTCGTTGCACTCAAAATGACGGTAAAACTGCCGACAACTACTGCCGTCATCCTGAGCGAAGCGAAGGATCTGTCGATAGATTTTTCACCTACGGTTCAAAATGACGGTGAGAGGCAGAAATTGACGGTAAAAATAAAAATCCGCCGTATAAAAAACGGCGGATTGGTTTTGTAAATAAATACCGAGAACGGTATTTGTTAATAACAGCAAAAGTTCAACTTATTCTGCTTCTACAACGCGTAAGGTAATTTGTGCTTTGATGTCGCTGTAAAGTTTGATGTCGATTTGATATTCACCGATTTCACGGATTGTGCCGTGTGGCATCAAAATTTCCTGACGCGCGAGTTCTAAACCTTGTTGCTCTGCAGCGGCTGCAATTTGCTGCGTTCCAATTGAACCGAAAAGTTTGCCTTCATCACCAGATTTAGCAAATACGGTCAAAACTTTTCCGTTTAATTGTGCGGCGCGAGCTTCGGTATCGGCAACTTTTTGTTTTTGCTGTTTTTCGAGTTCAGCGCGACGAGCTTCAAATTCTGCGATTTTTTCCTTGCTAGCAATTGTTGCTTTGCCAGTAGGGAATAAAAAATTGCGGGCATAACCAGCTTTAACGCTAACTTTATCGCCAAGATTTCCCAAGCCAGTAACACGATCTAACAAAATAATTTCCATTGCATAGTCCTCAAATTAGTGTTGATCGGTGTATGGCAATAAAGCTAAAAAGCGTGCGCGTTTGATTGCGGTAGCTAATTGCCGTTGATAGTAAGCACCAGTTCCAGTAACCCGAGCAGGGACGATTTTGCCGACTTCGGTGATGTAGCTTTTCAAAGTTTCTAAATCTTTGTAGTCGATTTCTTTCACACCTTCATTGGTGAAACGACAGGTTTTACGGCGTGCCATTAGTTATCCCCCTGTTTTTTGTTCGAATTAGCAAGTGGTGAAGCTTCGGTAATTGCTTCTTCACGGCGAATAATCAAATGCCGCAAAATTGCATCATTGAAGCGGAAGTTGTTTTCCAAATCCGCGATAACTTCGCTTGTGCATTCAATATTGAGCAATAAATAGTGAGCTTTGACTAATTTTTGAATTGGATAAGCTAAAACTCTGCGTCCCCAGTCTTCAAGACGGTGAATTTTTCCGCCAGAAGTTTCGATTTGACTGCGGTAGCGTTCTAGCATTGCACCGACTTGTTCTGATTGGTCAGGGTGCACCAAAAAGACGATTTCATAATGTCTCATTAAATGTTCCTTATGGATTAAAAAGCCGAAATAATTCGGCAAGGACAAAAATAAAAAGCCGCAAGTTTTTGCGGCGCGGCAATTCTAGCGATATTGCGTGAATTAGTAAATAGAAAACCGCTCGATTGAGCGGTTTTTTTTGATTAGTAGCAATTTGCTGGTTTCAACAATGAAGAAAAATCTTCTGAAAATGTGCATTTCCAATACGAGAAATTCGGTGGAGTTTCGTAAGTAACTCGCATCCATTTATCTTGCAGCATTGTGCTTGCGTTTTCGTTGAAATTAAGTTGAATTTCGCGAGCGAGCGGTTTGATGCTAATAGAAAAATAACTTTCATTGTCAAACTGCATTTTTACGGGAAATTGTTTTTCTTTTTTGATGATTTCGTTGGCTTTATCTCTGGCTGCATAGAGCATTTGTTCAGCGGTGGCGAGTTGTTGTTTGCCCATTACATAATCGAGTGCAGGCTTGGAGCAAATCACCCCGATAACTGCCAAAATTATGATGAATATCAGATTACGCATTCCTTTACGCGATGAAAATCTCCGACCGAGTTTGCGTTGATTTTTTGCGCTCATTACCGAATTTTCGGACATTTCGCGGTATTGGTTATAGGAATTTGTTGTGGTGCGTTGTGTTTTGCGATGTTCGACGGTTTCTTGATTGACATCGACGAATTCTGCTTTGGAATTGACTTTACGGAAATTTGAAAGACCTAATGATTTGTTGTATTCAGCTCGACGGATTGGGTGTAACAGTGTAAATTCCATATTGTCGAGCACGAGTTTGTATGCATTATTACGGTCGGATATGCGCATTTTTTCTATTGCTCGTCTGATTTCAGAATCAGTCGCATTTGGTTGCAATCTTAATATGTTGTAAAAATTTGATTGTTGTCGCTTACTCATAATCAATACCACGATTTATCTATTAACACTAGTAAATTCTTACTGCAAATTGCCGCTATTTCATCTTCTTGGTAGTTTAACCTTGCGAGCTCTTCGCATATTTTGCACAAATTCTCTGGCGAAATATATTTTCCCCCCAAGCCATTTTCTCCATAACCAGATTGTATAGGCCACCAGAAACCGCGATTACAGTCGCTTGGAATATCGCTAATGCCGTCATCGTAACAATAATCTAGCCCGATTGCGACTTTGTCCGTTCCGACTAATGCCGCGCAGTGTTCGATATGGGGAATCATTGCGAGTGGGTTTAAGTCAGAGCTGCCGACAAATTTTGCCACTCCGTTGATAGCGATTATTCCGCCAGTTTTTGCCACTTCTTGAATTATTTCATCAGAAATATTTCTTTCGTGTTTGACGATTGCTCTGGGATTGGCGTGGCTGTATAGCACGGGCTTATTTAATGTGCGACTTAAAGCGCAGATATCGCGAGCGGTTTCTTCGCTGCTATGGCTTAAATCCATCAAAATTCCGAGGCGGTGGATTTCGCGAACGATTTCCTCCCCGAATTTGGTCAATCCCTGTTTTACGGGATCGTGAGCACCGCCAGCAATCGAATTATTGCGATTGTAGGCGAGGTGGATTTGCCGAAGTCCTAATTTTTTGTAAAGAGCGAGGGTATCTTTATTGTCCAAAAGTGGTAGAGAGCCTTCTAAATCGAAGGATACGGCTAATTTTTCCTCACGGAAAGCCCGTTCGATATCGCTGAAATTTTCCGCTTGAATTAAAAAATCGCTCTCGCTAATTTGTCTGCGGAAGGAAGCGATGGTAGAAAAAATCTGTGAAACTGGTTGTAAATCCATACCGACATTGATTGAAACATAGCGGCAGCCAGCTTCATAATGCACTTTGAGCATATTTATATCGGCATCTGGTCGCACTGGCAGGCAGCTATGACAGTCGGCAAAACGAAAATTATTCATTTGCCTGCCTCATATTTAGAAAGTGTTTTGGTGGTGGAAAAACCATCGACATACGACAAAGCAAGCACTTTTCCGCCGTAACTTTGCACGAATTTTCCACCGACGATTGTGTCAGGATTGTTATCACCGCCTTTGACGAGAATATCGGGGCGAACGAATTCGATAAGTTTTTCTGGTGTGTCTTCATTGAAAGCAATGACCCAATCAACACTTTGTAGTGCTGCTAAAACCTGTGAGCGACTTTCTAAACTATTAGCAGGGCGACTTTCGCCTTTTAATCTTTTGACGGAGGCATCGGTATTTACCGCGACTACCAGACGGTCGCCCAAATGTTTCGCTTCTTGTAAATAAGTGATGTGTCCTCGGTGCAAGATATCGAAACAACCGTTTGTCATCACAATTTTTTGTCCTGCGGCTCGTGCGCGTTTGAGATTTTCTGCCAATTCTTCTTTGCTTACTACGCCGTGCGAACGGGCTCTTTCAGGTTCGAGTGCGACGATTAATTCCAGAATATTTGCGGTTGCGGTTCCTAGTTTGCCGACCACGATACCTGCAGCGGCGTTAGCAATTTCCAGTGCTTCGCTGATTGAATAATTGGCGGTAAGAGCGATTGCTAGCGCGGCAATAACCGTATCTCCTGCGCCTGTAACATCAAAAACTTCCCGTGCCCGAGTTGGCAGATGAATATCCAAATCCGCGCTGATGTAGCGCATACCTTGTTCGCTCAAAGTTACCAAAATCGCGCCAATTTGATTGTCGAGCAAGCATTTGCGGGTTTTTTCGAGAATAGTTGCATCATCGAATTCACCGATGGCAGCAGCAAGTTCTCCGCGGTTTGGGGTAAGTAAATCTGCATTGCGATAGAGCGAAAAATCATCGGATTTAGGATCGACTAGAACTCTTTTACCTGCATTTTTGGCGATTTTGATGAGCTCGGGAATTTCGTTGAGTGCGCCTTTTTTATAGTCCGAAAAAATCACGGTTTCGAATTTGTCAATTTCTTCTTCCAATTTTTTGCGGATTAAATTGCAGTATTCGGAAGAATTGGTATCTTCAAAATCGAGGCGGATTAGTTGCTGATTGCGGGAAAAAATCCGTAATTTGGTGATGGTGGGTAGTGGAGAAGAGCATAAAAAATCTGTGATTTGGGCTTTTTGTATTTCAGATTTGAGGATTTTTGCTGCTTCGTCTTCGCCGCAAAGCCCGATTAAGGCTGATTTTGCACCGAGTGCGGTGATATTTACCGCGACATTCGCTGCGCCGCCTGCGGAAAATTTTTCATCTTGAATATTGACAACGGGAACGGGTGCTTCGGGTGAAATCCGTTTTGTTTGCCCGCTCCAAGCACGGTCGAGCATTGCATCACCGACTACCAATATCTTTGCGGATGAAAAACCAGAGAATTTATCGTTTTGGAACATCAGAAAATTAGAAAAAAATTGCAAATAAAATGAAAAACAAGTTTAGAGGATAGTGGCTTAAATTCAGATGAAGAATACGCAACATCAAGAAAACACTGTTGAAAAGAAAGAAAAAACGCCGAAAAACAAGACGGCGTTTTTTTCGCAAGAAGATAGAACGAGATATGTCCGACTTTTGCAATACATAAAACCACTGTGGAAGCTAGTTGCTTTAATGCTTGCTGCGACGGTTGTTTATGGCTTAACCGAACCGCTAATTCCTTGGATTATGGGGCGGATTATTGATGATGGTTTTGCTTCTTCTAACGGTCAAAGTCCGCATTTTCGTCTGATTGTTTTATTTGTTCTTCTGCTGAATTTCGGTTTTTTAATCCGCGGCGGTGCGAATTTTGTTTCCGCTTATGCCAACTTGAAGCTGACCCAGAAAATTATTGCTGTGATGCGTTGTGAGATGTTTGCCGCACTTTTGCATTTGCCGATGGAATATTTTCATAAGCGTAGTCAGGGTGAGGTGGTTGCGAAATTTACCTACGATGTAAATCAACTGACGGCGGCGGTTTCGGATTCGGTTATCAATTTGTTACGGGATTTAGTAACGATTTTTGCTCTTCTTCTGTATGTTTTTATTACCGATTGGCAGATGACTTTAATGCTGATGGCAGCGGTGCCGTTTGTGGCTTGGGTGATTGTTACTCTTTCGCGCAAATTACGCCGTCTTTCACGCGAGTTGCAAGCGGATATGGGCGGAATAAATCATCTGTTGGATGAGGCTATTCGTGGTCGCACGGTTATTCGTATTCACAACGCATATGAGCAGGAATATTCCCGCTTTGTCAAGCAAAGCGAAGATGTTTTGCAGCATTCTTTGGCATCGGGTTTAACGAATGCCACGATTTCACCGATTTTGGAAATAATCATTGTGCTGTCGCTTTCGGCGGTGATTTTGCTGGCTGGAAGTGCAAGTTTTGGTTCGGTGATGACTGACGGTAAATTTGTTTCGTTTTTGGGAGCGATTGCCTTGTTATTTCCGCCGATTAAGCGGATTGGACGCGTCAATGAACCGATACAACGCGGACTAGCGGCGATGGAAAGTGTTTTTAACTTTTTAGATATTCCCCGTGAAGTTGATACGCCAAATCGTGGAGTAAAAATTTCTCGCGGTGCGGTGCAATTCGCCGATGTTTCTTTCCGTTACGGCGATCGTTTTGTTTTGGAAAACTTCAATTTAGAGATTAAAGCAGGCGAGACGGTAGCTTTGGTAGGTGAATCGGGTGCGGGTAAAAGCACAATTGCCGCGATGCTTGCAGGTTTTTATATGCCAGAGAGCGGTCATATTTATATCGACGGATTTGATGCATCTGAAATTAGTCTTGCCGAACGCCGTCAGGCTCTGGCTTATGTAACCCAAGATACGGTGTTATTTGCCGATACGGTCGCAAAAAATATCGCGTATCCCGCAGAAAATCCCGATATCGAACTGGTTAAAAATGCCGCTGAAAACGCCAATGCCGCGGAATTTATTAACGCGCTAGAAAAAAATTATGAAGCCGAAATCGGTGAGCAGGGTAGTTTGCTCTCTGGCGGTCAAAAACAACGCTTGGCAATTGCTCGCGCGCTCTACAAAAATGCTCCTATTTTGATTTTGGACGAGGCAACCGCTGCGCTTGATAATCGTAGCGAGCGGAAAGTGCAGGAAGCAATCGAAAGATTGCAGAAAAACCGCACGGCAATCATTATCGCTCACCGTCTTTCGACGATTGAAAATGCTGACCGCATCGTGGTTTTGGAACGGGGGCAAATCGTCGAAGAGGGCACGCATCAGCAATTGATGGAAAAACGCGGTTATTACGCATCATTAGTTGAACGCCATCACAAGTAAAACGACAAATTTACGGGTAAAAAAATATGAATTCTTATATCGAACAGGCGCGAAAAGTGCTGGAAATTGAAGCTCTGGCGGTGAAAGAGCAAATCAGCGGTCTTGGGGAAGAATTCAATCGCGCTTGTGAAATTATTCGTCATTGCAAGGGGCATTTGGTAGTTACGGGGCTTGGTAAATCTGGGCATATTGGAGCAAAAATTGCAGCAACTTTTGCGAGCACTGGCACACCAAGTTTTTTCGTGCATCCGACCGAAGCAGGGCACGGCGATATCGGAATGATTACCGCCGACGATTGCGTTTTAGGTTTGTCATATTCAGGAGGTGCGCGGGAAATTCTCACAATGTTCAATGTCGTGAAAAAAATGGGAGTGCGGACGATTGCGGTTACTGGCGGGGAAAATTCTCCGATGGCAAAAGCTTGTGATGTGCATTTGCATCTCAAAATTGAAAAAGAAGCTTGTCCTTTGCAGCTTGCACCGACATCCTCATCAACTGCAACTTTGGCACTTTGCGACGCGATGGCAATTGCTGTGATGATTGAAAAAGGTTTTACGGAAAAGGATTTTGCTCGTTCGCACCCGTTTGGTCGTTTAGGAAAACGGCTTTTAACTTCCGTTGCGGATTTGATGGTTAAAGGTGCGGATATTCCGATGGTGCAACCAGAAGAGATTTTGCAGCAGGCGATATTTCAAATTACCGATAAACGCCTTGGAATGACCACAATTGTTGATGAAAATCAGCGTCTGATCGGCATTTATACCGATGGGGATTTGCGTCGTTCGATAAAAAATAGTGTTGATTGTTTGTCGCAACCAATTTCCGCCGTGATGAACCGTAATTACACAACGGTTAAACAAGATTTACAGGCAACGCAAGCATTGTCCCTGATGCAGAACAAGAAAATTACTTCTCTGCCCGTGATTGATGATGCGGGAAAAGTTGTCGGGATTTTGCATTTACACAGCTTGCTTGAATATGGAATTTAACCGTGGCAAATTCTTCTACTGATGCAAAACAATCATTGCTTGTCGCTTTGCTGCTCTTTGGACTGGCAATAGTTGCTGCCGTTATTTGGTTGAAAAACAATGCCTTTGAAGAGCGTAAAACGGATACGGAAAACAAACCAGCATTTTTGGAACTCGACCTTGCCACTCTTTACCGCTTCGATGAAACGGGAAAGGAAAAAATAAATCTCACGGCGAAAAAGGTTTTTGATTATCAGGACGAGCGCGGTCGGGAATTTTTCTCACCTGTGTTAGTCCGTAAAAACGCGGCGAATAAGAATCAATTGGAAGCGGATTTCGCACGGGAAAACGAAGCGGAAACTGAACTTGATTTGGAAAAAGTTCGGGCGAAGTCGGTAAATCAAAAAGGTGAAGAAAACTTGATTACAACCGATACGGCAAAATATTTCATCGCTGAAAATCGCGTCGAAACCGATAAATATCTCGAAATTCACACCCCGAAATCCAAGACTACGGCGACGGGCGGTGAGTGGCTGGTCGGGGATAATATGTTCATATTGAAGAAGAATATACGGAGTGCTTATGCGCAAAAAGCTAAATAATTTTTTCGATGGCAAGCAAAAAATCCGCCGCATATTTTTGATTAGCATTCTTGCGGTTTTGCCATATTCACAAAGTTTTGCGCAAGATACGGGCGGTTTGCCAATCAATTTGACTGCCGATAGCGGTGAATATGACGCAAATAAAGGTATCGCGACATACACGGGAAATGTGGTTATTAGTCAGGGCGAAATGCGAGTTTCTGGCGATAAAGTCGTGGTGCATATTGATAACGGTCAGGTGAGCGTTATCGAAGCTTGGGGAAAACCAGCATCATTTCACTATGTGCCGAAAGGCGAACCCGCAATTGACGGTTGGGGCGGCTATATGAAATATTCGGTAGTTCCTTCTACGGTATATATGGAAGGTGATGCCAAAGTCCGACAAGAGCAAAACGAAACCAAGGCGCAAACTCTCACCTACGACCTAAAACGGGAAAAAGTTAGCGGTAAAAGAGTGAATATGACTTTGATACCGAAGTCGAAGTAAAGAAATAAATAAATAGCGAACAAAAAATATGGCATATCCAAAAAATCAAAAAATACTTTTTCACAAAAAGCGAAAGCAGCGGAATGGGGCAGTCGCCACACAAGTTACTTCTAGTTTTTTCGAAGATAAGTAAGAAAAATGAATTTTTAGATAGCCAATAAATAAACAAAAAACAATTCAATGAGCCAAACAAATCAAACTAATCAAGTAAAGCAAGCGCAAATTGTTGTCCCAAGCGCGTCGCAAACAGAAATTAAGCCAGCGGAAAATACGGCAAATGCCGTAAATGCTGTCCAAACGGCGGAAAAAGGTTTGCTTGCCGCGCAATCTTTGAAGAAAAGTTATAAACAACGAGTTGTATTAAAAGACTTTTCATTATCTTTGCGTGAAGAGGAAGTAGTAGGTCTGCTCGGGCCGAACGGGGCGGGAAAAACTACGGGCTTTTATATGATTGTTGGGCTTATCCGTCCTGATGCGGGCAAAATTGTGCTAGACGGTGAAGATATCAGCGGCTTGCCAATTCATCGTCGGGCGCGGCTTGGGATTTCATATTTACCGCAAGAGGCAAGCGTTTTCCGTAAATTAACCGTGCGCGACAATATTTTGGCGGTGTTGGAACTCAATAAAAAACTCGGCAAAAAAGACAGAATGGCGCGGGCAAATCAGCTGATGGAAGAGTTAAAAATTACCCATATTGCTGATAGCAAGGGAATTGCGCTTTCTGGCGGCGAACGGCGTAGATGCGAAATTGCCCGTGCTTTGGCAACTAATCCGCGCTTTATTCTGCTCGACGAACCATTTGCGGGAGTTGATCCCATTGCGGTAGGCGAAATTCGCGCGATTATTCATTCGCTTAAAGCGCGCAAAATCGGAGTGCTAATTACCGATCACAATGTGCGCGAAACGCTCAAAAGCTGCGACCGCGCTTATATTTTGAATGACGGTAAGCTGCTTGCAGAAGGTAGTCCAGATGAAATTGTGCGTGATGAAAACGCACGCAAAATTTATCTCGGCGGTGATTTTTCTTTGTCTTGATTTGTATTGCAATGTTGTAAAAGTATGGTCGGTATTGGTGCTAGCGTTCAGGTAAGTCAGAAGCAACAACTCGGTCTCACTCCGAAAATGCAGATGGCGTTCAAAATTTTGCAGATGTCCTCTTTGGAATTATCTGCGGAAATCAATGAGCAGCTATGCACGAATGTTTTACTCAAACTCGATGACGGCATAACTTTTGAAAGAAATTCCAGTAGCGATGAAATAAGCGATGACAATTCATATTTAGACGATATTCCCGATAAATTAGATTTCGATAGCGGTTGGGAAGAGGTTTATAACGACGGCACCGAATGGCAGGAATATCAAAGTAAGCAAAATACCGATACGGATGGCGAGGAAGAAAGCTTCGAAAGTTTTGCATCGGCTGAAATATCTTTCGGTGAATATTTAGAGGAACAAATTAAGCAAATGCCACTGCCCGAAGATGTGTCAGAAATTGCACAACAGTTGGTTTATGAATTAGACGAAAAAGGTTTTTTGCAAATTGATGTAGAGGAAGTTCGCAAGCGTTACAAAACCAAGACTTTCATCATTGAACAGGCAGTGCAAGCTTTGCAAAATTGCGACCCGACTGGAGTTGGCGCGGCAAATGTTGAAGAGTGTTTGAAATTACAAATCGCGGCACTCGATAAAGATACGCCGTATTTGCCGTTTCTACAAAAAATTATGAACCGTCATTTCACGGAACTTAAAAATCCCAAACTAGTTTGCAGGGCATTAGCTATCGATGAAGATATGTTTCAAGAAGCGATGAACTTGCTGCGCAAATTAAAACCCTATCCGCGAGAAAGTTATACAGATAGCAAAAATACAATCAAAATCACCGTCCCCGACATCATTGTAAAAGATAAAAACGGTATTGCATATATTGATGACCGAGAACAAATTAGAACAACTCCGCATTTGCAAATCAATGAAGATTACCTACGGTTTATGAATCAAGCTAGCCGTTTGGACAAAATTAACTTGAAACATAAATTAAATGAAGCGAAATGGCTGATGAATTGCATCGACCGTCGCAACGATACCGTCCGTCGAGTGGCAGGAGTTATCGTCGCCTTGCAGCAGGATTTTTTTATGGAAGGTGAAAAAGCTTTGCAACCGCTTTCTCGTCAGCAAGTCGCGCAAATGTTAGATGTTTCGGATACGACAATATCGCGGGCGGTGAGAAATAAATATTTGCAATGCAGAAGAGGGATGTTCGAATTTTCTTATTTCTTCTCCGATGCGGTCGGTAACACAGAAGGGGAAGCGACTGAACAGCTGACGCAAAAGGCAATTAAAGAAGAAATAAAAGCCATCATTAGAGAGGAAAATCCGAAAAAACCGTATTCCGATTTGCAAATTGCCGAACTCATTGAAAAGAATAAAAACTGCAAAATTGCACGGCGAACAATAGCTAAATATCGTCAGGAAATGAATATCGGAGGAACGGCAGAGAGGAGAATAAAATAAGTCGAACAGTGCAGTTTTTTAGATAAAACAGATATAAAAATTAACTTGAAGGCGTATCTAAACTTAGGGTTAGTTTTATTTTTTTACCTCGTCATCCTGAGCACAGCGAAGGATCTGCCAGTAGAGATTTTTCGCCTACGGCTCAAAATGACGAATTTTTAGACACGCCCTTGATAAATTCCGTTTAATGAAGAAATAAATATGTATCAAATCGAAGCTTTTGCAATAAAAAATCCCTGTCGTGGTGTTTGTGAAAGTAATAATGCAGGGTTTTGCAAAGGTTGCGCTAGAAGTCGTGATGAAAGGTTTTATTGGGGACAATTGCCTGAATATAAAAAACGGCGAATACTTGAATTATGCTCTCTTCGGCTGCATAAGTGGCAGTTGTTACAAAATCGGGCGGCAAGGGCATCGCAATTGAAAAAATCCAAGCCAGTCGAAGAAGTGTTGGTAGTTCAGCAAAATTTACTTGACGAACAAGGCACGCCGACCACCGACCAATCGCAACGAAGCATATTTTCCTTGCCGCAGATTGCGCCTGAAAATATGGAATAAACAGTTTTTCTGCGGCTTTAGCGTCGCAAGTTTCGCCTCAATGGCTCTTTTAACAAAGGACAACTAGATGACTGACCAAATTATCTACACCATCACTGATGAATCACCAGCTCTGGCTACTCGTTCATTTCTTCCGATAATCAAAGCATTCACCAAAAGTTCTGGAATAAATATTGTTGCTTCGGATATTTCTCTGGCAGCCAGAATTATTTCTTCGTTTCCAGAACGCTTGTCCAAAGAGCAGCAATTGCCTGATGCTTTGAGCGAACTCGGTCAGAAAGTGCAGGAAAAAAGCGCAAATATCATCAAATTACCGAACATTAGTGCTTCTTTGCCACAGCTTTTAGCTGCGATTAAAGAATTGCAAGATCAAGGTTATGCAGTTCCTGATTATCCAGCGGAACCGCAAAATGAAGAGGAAAAAGAAATCCGTGCTCGTTATGACAAGGTTAAAGGTTCGGCAGTAAATCCAGTTTTGCGGGAAGGGAATTCTGACCGTCGTGCGCCGAAAGCGGTAAAAAATTATGCTCGCAAGCATCCGCATTCGATGGGAGCTTGGTCGCACGATAGTAAAACCAATGTTGCGACGATGACAGAAGGCGATTTTTACGGTAATGAAGTTTCGACGACGGTAAAAGATGCTTGTAAAGTCAATATTGAATTGCACGCTTATGACGGCACGGTTACTTCTTTTCGTGAGCTCAATTTGCAACCGTTTGAAGTAATCGACGCAACGGTTATGAGTAGCCGTGCGCTGACTGCGTTTTTGAAAAAACAAATGCGCCGTGCAAAACAAGAAAATATTTTGTTCTCATTGCACTTGAAAGCGACAATGATGAAAGTTTCTGACCCCGTGATGTTCGGTTATGCAGAAAAAGCATATTTTGCGCCTGTGTTTGAAAAATACGGTGCGGAATTGGAAGCTTTGGGAATTAACGCGAATAACGGTCTCGGTAGCTTGATGGCGCGCTTGGATGAATTAGAACCAAAAACCCGCGATGCCTTGAAACAAGCGATTACCGATAGCTATGCGCAAAATCCAGATTTGGCGATGGTCGATAGCGATAAAGGTATTACGAATTTGCATGTTCCTAGCGATGTGATTATTGATGCATCAATGCCAGCGATGATTCGCGCAGGCGGGAAAATGTGGGATAAAAACGGTGAAATGCGCGACACTTTGGCGGTTATTCCTGACCGCACTTACGCAGGTGTTTATCAAACTGTTATCGATTTCTGCCGTGAGCATGGGGCATTAAATCCAGCGGAACTTGGAAGTGTGGCAAATGTTGGTTTGATGGCACAAAAAGCAGAAGAATACGGCTCGCATAACAAAACTTTCATCATCGACAAAAACGGTGTTGTCGTAGTGAAAAAAGAAGACGGCACGATTTTGATGCGTCATAAAGTTGAAAAAGGCGATATTTGGAGAATGTGCCGTGCCAAAGATCCTGCAATTAAAGATTGGGTGCAACTTGCGGTTCGCCGTGCCAGAGCGTCGAATACTCCGATGATTTTCTGGCTTGATCCAAAACGCGCGCACGACCGTGAAATTGAACGCAAAGTCGAAAAATATCTTGCCGAATGCGACACTTCGGGATTAGATATTTCGATTTTGTCGCCAGAAGATGCAACTCTGGAAAGCTTGCGCTTAATTACGGCTGGTAAGGATGTAATTTCAGTTACGGGCAATGTGATGCGGGATTATTTGACCGATTTATTCCCGATTTTGGAAGTTGGCACTTCGGCAAAAATGCTCTCTATCGTGCCATTGCTTGCAGGTGGCGGACTTTACGAAACTGGCGCAGGCGGCTCTGCTCCAAAACATACCAAAATTTTCTTGGATAAAAACCGCTTAAATTGGGATTCTCTCGGCGAATTTTTAGCTTTAACCGTATCTCTGGAACAATTTGCGGAAAACGCAGGCAATACCAGAGCGCAAATTTTGGCTGATACGCTTGATAAAGCTGTTGAACAAATGCTCAATAACGGTAAAAGTCCGCAAAAAACCGTCGGCACGCCTGATAACCGCACCGAGCAGTTCTATATTGCGATGTATTGGGCACAAGCTCTGGCATTGCAAAGTAAAGATGCGGCATTAGCGGCAGAATTTAAGCCGATTGCGGAAAAATTAAGCAATGTTGAAAGTCAAGTAATCGAAGAAATGATGAAAGTGCAGGGACAAAGCATCGATATCGGTGGTTACTACCATCCGAACGACGCAAAAGCCGATGCAGCAATGCGCCCTTCGGCAACTTTCAATGCCATCATCGATGCGATTTAATTGCAAGCATTTGTAAGACAAATAAAAACGGCGGAAGAATATTCCGCCGTTTTTATTTTTTATTGGAGAAGTAAGCTTTTTGCTTTCGCCATTTTTAATGCCTCTTCATATGGAATATAGTTTTCATATTCCCAGTGAAAATAACGGGAAAGTGCTTTGTAAGTATCTTCTGGTGCGTCTATACACATTTTGACAATCTTGTTTAATTCATTAGTAATTAGCTCTAAATTCCATTCATTGATTACAAGGATTTTGTCATAAGGACAAGGCGAAAAACGCGCGAGATATTCAGTTGTGTATATATCTATCCAATAATCTAATCCCTTACCTTCCGCACCTATCACCATTTCAATTGTTATATGCAATCGATTGGGATATCTATTATCAGGATCATCAGGGTCATCATATGGATTAAAGGTATATATATCGATATCTGGAGAAGACATCTCGATTATTTCAACTTCCATATAGCCTCCTTTTAGTCCGTTATGATTAGATGACCATCTCCTGTTCTTAGTCGTTTAGGCTCTTTACTCCAATTGCCTTTTTTATCTTGAACATTACGATACTCATAGGTTTCAAAATTAGCTTGTGTGCCAGTTGGATTGTATTCTGATGGAGTATTCGGTTTTTCAGATGGAAACCTATAAGCTCGTGTTCCATCAGCACTAATTAAACCATTTCCTTTTGAATTTAGTGTTGCACCATCACCTACCCAAATTCGTCCCAGTTCATCTGCTTTGGCTCTGGAAGCTTCTCCCATCCCGTAGTATACGGTATGAGGTTTTCCATAAGCATCAACATAACCATTTGTTCTTACTGCAATTTCCAATCTTGAATCCTGTGCGGCCATATTGATTAAATTTTGTTTTTCATAGTTATTTCTTAATTTAGCACCACTAGCCGCATTCGCTTTTCCTTCGGAAGTAATAACAGCTTCCGAACCACCACTCTTTGCCTCAAAATCTTTATAACTATCGCTAAATTTTTCGCTTACGAGATAGTTTTTATATTCCTTATGAGGAGTTGTAAAGTCTGGTTTAACAAGGTTTGTTGCAATAGTTTTTTCGAC
>JAFUTP010000007.1 GCA_017484165.1 Cardiobacteriaceae bacterium
ATAGATAATTTCCTGATTTTCTGCCCTCTGCGCTAAAATTTCAGAGTAATAAAGTTTGCGTAATTTACCCTCCTCACGGATAAAAATTTCCCTGTTTGGATTATTTAATAATTCTAGATTTTTATGCGCAATTTGACAGCGTTCTTGGACTGTAATTATTGCGTTATCGGAATAACAATTTACCGTCAAAAATGCGGTAACTAAAAATATAAAAATTTTTTTGAACATAATTTTTTCCTTTGATGCTTGAATAAAAATAACGCCCAGCGAATAGTAAATATTGCTAGGCGTTATTTATTTTATGAAGATTGCGATGTAAATGCAAATTTTTCTTATTTGGGCGTATCTAAAAATTCGTCATTTTGAGCCGCAGGCGAAAAATCTCTTGGCAGATCCTTCGCTGCACTCAGGATGACGAAGGTAAAAAATAGAACTAACCCTAAATTTAGATGCTCCCATTTGTAAAAAAATAATTTCAAATACTGCGAATTCAAAAAATTCCTTTTTACTCATATCATTCTTCTTATTTTTTACAGCAGTAATTTAAGCAACATGCAAAACATTTCCATTCGTGGGGCGCGCACTCACAATCTTAAAAATATTGATTTAGATATTCCTCGTAATAAATTAGTAGTCTTAACTGGACTTTCGGGTTCTGGCAAGTCATCGCTGGCTTTTGACACGATTTATGCCGAGGGACAACGCCGTTATGTCGAGAGTTTGTCCTCATATGCACGACAATTTCTATCGGTAATGGAAAAGCCTGATATTGATCATATTGAAGGTCTTTCGCCTGCAATTGCTATCGAGCAGAAATCCACTTCCCACAATCCCCGTTCCACCGTCGGCACGATTACCGAAATTAGTGATTATTTACGGCTCTTGTTTGCCCGTGCGGGAATTCCCCAATGTCCGCATCACGGAATAGAGCTCAATGCGCAAACGGTAAGCCAGATGACCGACCAAATTCTCGCCTTTCCCGAAGGGACAAAAATAATGCTGCTTGCCCCCGTGATTAGCGATAAAAAAGGCAGTTATGTTGAATTATTTAAGGATTTACGGGCGCGCGGATTTATTCGTTTGCGCATTGACGGTGAAATTTATGAAATTGAAGAGCTGCCCGAACTTGACCCCAAAATCCGCCATGAAATTTCAGTAGTAATTGACCGTTTTTCAGTAAAAAAAGACATTGCACAACGCATTGCGAGTTCAATTGAAACCGCTTTGGAGCTCTCCGCTGGAATTTTGCAAACCGAAAGCTTGGATGGTAACAAAGAATTTTCCCGTTCTTTTTCAGCTAAATATGCTTGCCCTGATTGCGGTTGGTCGCTAAAAGAGCTTGAGCCCAGAATGTTTTCTTTTAACAATCCGCAAGGAGCTTGCGAGGAATGCGACGGTTTGGGAACGCTTTTGGTTATTGATGCCGATAAAGTTGTTCGTTTTCCTGATTTACCGATAGCATCTGGGGCAATTCGCGGTTGGGATAGAAAAACACCGTTTTTTTATCCGCAAATGCAATCGCTTGCTAAACATTACGATTTCGATATTGAAGATACGGCTTGGGAAGATTTACCGTTAAATATCCGCAATATCGTGCTTTACGGCTCGGGTGAAGAGGAAATCCGTATGCCGATTATTGATTATTACGGTCGCAAAACGGGCATTCGTTCAAGCATCTGGGAAGGTGTGATTACCGCAATGGAACGGCGTTACCGTGAAAGCGATAAGGAAAAAGTCCGTGAAGAGCTCGCAATTTTTCTCTCGAATAAACCTTGCCCGATTTGCGCTGGTGCTCGTTTGAATGAAGCGGCAAGAAATGTTTTTATTGACGGTAAAAATTTGGTTGAAATCGGCAAACTTTCTATTTCCGAGGCTTGGAATTGGGCGAATAATTTGCAATTAGACGGCGCACGCGGTGAAATTGCAGGCAAAATTTTGAAAGAAATTCGTGAGCGACTTGGTTTTTTAGTTGATGTCGGTTTGAATTATTTAACTCTCTCCCGCTCGGCAAATACGCTTTCAGGCGGTGAAGCGCAGAGAATTCGCTTGGCAAGCCAAATCGGTGCGGGTTTGGTTGGAGTTATGTATGTTTTGGACGAACCGTCTATCGGTTTGCATCAGCGCGACAATGACCGACTTTTGCAATCACTTAAAAATCTCCGTGATTTAGGAAATACCGTCATCGTTGTCGAACACGATGAAGATGCCATTCGCGCAGCGGATTTTGTCGTTGATATTGGTCCAGGTGCGGGAATTTACGGCGGTGAAGTTATGGCTTACGGCTCGCCACTAGAAATTGCCCAAAGCGAAAAATCAATCACGGGAAAATTTTTATCGGGCGCGGAAAAAATAGCAGTCCCAGAAAAACGCCGTGAGTTCAATCCAAAACGGATAATCAAAATCGCGGGCGCACGCGGAAATAATCTCCGTGATGTAACGGTAGAAATTCCCGTCGGACTAATCACTTGCGTTACAGGCGTATCAGGTAGCGGTAAATCAACCTTAATCAACGAAACTTTTTACAAAGCCGCAGCCCGCGCCATTAACCGTGCCAGCGATGAACCAGAGGCATTCGAATTTATCGAGGGATTGGAAAATTTCGATAGCGTGATAAATATCGACCAAGCCGCAATCGGTCGCACACCACGCTCCAATCCCGCAACTTATACGGGTTTATTCACTCAAATTCGCGATTTATTTGCTGGCACGCAAGAAGCTCGTGCCCGCGGTTATCAATCGGGAAGATTTTCTTTTAATGTCAAGGGCGGTCGCTGCGAAGCCTGTCAGGGCGACGGAATGATTAAAGTCGAAATGCACTTTCTACCCGATGTTTTCGTTGCCTGCGATGTTTGCGAAGGCGCACGATATAACCGTGAAACTCTCGAAGTTACATATAAAGACAAGAATATAAATGAAGTCTTGAATATGAGCGTTATCGAGGCATATGATTTCTTCCAAGCCGTCCCCGCATTACAAAAAAAATTACAAACTCTGATTGATGTCGGTTTGTCATATATCAGTTTGGGTCAAAGTGCTACCACATTGTCAGGCGGTGAAGCGCAAAGAATAAAACTCGCCAAGGAATTATCAAAACGCGATACTGGTCGGACGCTGTATGTTTTAGATGAACCGACAACGGGCTTACATTTTGCCGATGTCCGACAATTGCTTTCAGTATTACAGAGATTGTGCGATGGAGGCAATACAATCGTCATCATCGAACATAATCTTGATGTAATAAAAACTGCCGATTGGATTATCGATTTAGGACCAGAAGGCGGCAGCGGCGGCGGTGAAATTATCGCCAGCGGTAGTCCAGAAGATGTTGCCGAAAATCCAAGAAGTTATACAGGGCAGTTTTTGAAGAAATTTTTGTAGGGAATAAAATTTATCCACAGGCAAATCACAGACTACATAAAGGTGCAAATATGACTACCAGAAATTTCAATGTCCGAATTGATGAAAATTTAGGAACAGAAGCTAGCAAGATTTTGGCAAATTACGGTCTCTCCCCAGCACAAGCTATCAAATTATTTTTTAATCAGGTAGTGGCGACTAAACAAGTTCCCCTATCCTTTGACTATAAAAGCGCAGAAAAACAGCCGAGCGAAAAACTATTAAACGCTATTCGAGAGCTAGAAAACGGTGAAACAAGCACATACGAAAGCCTAGATGATTTTGTCAAGGCGTTCAAATGAAAAAAATCGAAACTACCCGACAATTCGATAAAGATTTGAAACAATTGGGATTACTTCCTGAATTGATTGATGTATTGCACGCTCTCATCAACAATTTACCTATCAGAAAAATATAAAGATCACGCTTTACAAGGAAATTTGCGCCAATATAGAGAATGCCATTTGAAAGCTGATTTACTACTTGCATATCAAATAACCGACGATAGTGTGAAATTGATTACTATCTACAATCACAATAAATTATTCAAAACATTAAGCAATCGATAATATTCAAAAATGCACTGGAATAAAAAACATCTTAATCGAAGAAAAAGCTATTATTTTGCAGTGATATGACTAAATAAAAGCGGAAAAATTACTTCCGCTTTATTTTCTGTTAAACATCAGTCATCGTTATACGACCAATAACCTGCAACAATAATATCCATTACATAACCGTAATGTGTCCAGACCTGTACCCCTATTTCATCAAAATAATAGATATATTTTGGGGGTTCATCATCAAAAATATCCACCTCTTCTATCTCTTCAAGATAAGCTGCATTGGTTATTTTTTTGAACTCTTCAATAGTTAAACCTATTAAATTTGTGTTATTGAAAATAAGCTCTTTATAGCAAAAAATAGCTCTAATTTTTTTTTATCACACACACTGATAAAGTGTTCATCATCATCACTATATGGTTCTGCTATATGATAGTGTTCATAACCGTCTTCATCGGGTGGAGTATAAAAATATGTTGATATAGTTATTACAATTCAAAATAAACTAGGCAGCAAACTTAAAAACCGTATAAGAATACGGCGAGGCGAAGATAACAAAGTGTTATTTTGAAGTGGAACGACTATAACACATCAACATAGTTTTTAACATCATCATCAAGTTGAAAAATCCCCACCTGCTTAAAAGGCACAAAATTCATTTCCATATTATTTACCCTTCATACTATGATTTTCACCATTTTTGTTTTTTTGTGCATTTCTTATAATGTTATTTTTTTTGTATTGTAATTTCTCTTTTTCTTTTTTTCGACAATGATTTATCCTTTAACTTAGCGTTAATTTGTGGTTGAATAAAAAATAACGCCCAGCGAATAGTAAATATTGCTAGGCGTTATTTATTTTATGAAGATTTGTATTCAAATGCAAATTTTTCTTATTTAGAATACTGCAAACAAAAATAAAGCGGAAGAAAACAAATCCTTCCGCTTTATTTTTTAGCCTTTATTTAGGCTTATTTTTTCAGGTATTTTGAAACATTTTCTTTTGTGACAATTTGTGATGGCGGAGAAACTGAATTTCCACCGACAAATTGCACATCTTCCAACCCATCGCCAGCTTTTTTACCTCTTGCAAGATTGTAGGCAATTTTGAAAGCAGTTTCTGCCTGATCTTTGGAAGATTGCATTACCGAACCTTGCAATTCACCGCTCTCAATCGCCGCTAAACCTTCTTTAATCGCATTGATACCTACAATCGGTAACGGTTCTTTGCCAGCTTCTTTGAATGCATCAATAGCTCCGAGTGCCATATCATCAGCATTTGCTATTAAAACTTCGGTTTTATCAAAAATGCCATCTGCAATCCATTGTTTGGTAATTTCCTTGGCTTTTTCTCGATTCCAATCCGCAGTCGCAATTGCAACTTGTTCAACATCAACTGATGCGCCAGGATATTTCTCAATGGTTTTAATTGCCCAAGAAGTCCGTTGTTCGGTTTTTGGCTGCCCTTCTTTACCCTTCAAAATAGCAACTTGCATAACTTTGTCTTTATTTTTATCCCATTCAGGGTGATTTTTCCATAAGTCATGCGTCATACGACCTTGGAAAACACCAGCTTCTTTGGCACTATGGACAACGGAATAAAGACGGTTGTAGCGTTTGAGCAATTTGTTAGAAACAGGACGGCGCACGGCAATTAGCGGTATGTTCTTGCTCTTGCAATAATCAACCAAAGCTCTTTGCGCACTATCCGTATCCTTACCCGCACCTTGCACAACAATAACGATAATTGCCTTCGCACCTTGATCAACCATATGTTTCACTTGTTGCAGTTGCAAGCCCATATCGGAATTTTCTGCCTCTTCCGCGTTTTCATAAAGCAGTTTTACGCCAGCACTCGCTGCCTCACTGCGAATAGTATTTATTGCCGTATCAATCGTCGATACCGTTCCCTCTTTACAGCAAGATGCCAAACCGACAATTGCCTCTCCACTTTGCGCGTATGCTTGACTACCAAATAAAATTGCCGCAGAAATTAAGCTAATAAATTTACAAACTCTAGTCATTGATATTCTCCTGACTTTAAGTATGTTAAAAACAGTTCTCATTAGATATAGTCGCTCCAATTCAAACTAAATACTTCCTTAGCTTCGCCTCACAGTATTAGGCATACTGTTTTTAAGCTCGCTATCTCGTGAATTGAAACGACTATAAAACAAGAACACCGCTTGTGATTATAACAAAAAAACTATTTTTTTGCAAATTTAACGCAAAAAAAAAAAAAAAAACGGCAGGAGAAAATAATTTAGAGATAGTTAAAATTAACTGGGCTTATTAAATTTTAGTGAAATAAGACAAGGCTTATGTCTTCTTTGTTGTAGTTGCATTAAAACCTTATAATTTCAATTATTTAACTGAAATCAACTTATTTCAAAATGTCTCAACAGATAGTTTTTTATCAAACCGACAATACCAATATCGTTATTAACATTCACTTTCAAGATGAAACCTTTTGGCTTAATCAAAAAGAAATGGCAGAATTGTTTGAAGTAAATGTTCCTGCGATATCAAAGCATTTAGCGAATATTTATGCCGAAGAAGAATTAGAAGAACAAGCAACTGTTTCCAAAATGGAAATAGTTCGTCAAGAAGGTAATCGCAGCGTTAAACGACAAGTGGATTATTATAATCTTGACGCAATAATTGCAGTCGGTTATCGGGTTAATTCAAAAAAAGCTACTCGCTTTCGGCAGAATATCTACTGCATTTTTTTCATTCTTCGGAAAAAATGTGAGAAGTTTGTGGGTAGCCGCCCAATTCAGCTTTTTTCGATTTTTATTATTTTTTAAATATACTATGAAATAAACTTGAATGAATAGTTATAACCATTCCAAGTTAAAATAAAAGCAAGCAATAAGATAAAAATATCAAGTAGAAAAAATATTTTATTATTTTTGAATTCAAACATTATTTAGGCATAAGCCGTCAGAGCTTTGCTAATTACTTCCCGTCTTTGAGTGCTATTTTTAGGATTTAACAATATTTGCTCATCAATTCCAGCTTTTTGTGCAAACTCTAATAATGCCTTTGCTTTAATCGCGGTTAGCAGTGCAAGATGCAAAATACCGTCATCATTGTCTTCTTCTGCTTGAATTTTTGCCGCTTGTAAAAAAGCATCAATATCTTCTTCGCTTTGCAAATAGTCATAAACATTGTAAGGGGTTGTTTTTACTTTATTCATAAAGTTTCTCCGATAATTCAATAGCTCGTTTAATATCTTGTTGTTGCGTTGATTTATCACCTCCGCATAATAAAAAGATAATTTCTTGTTGTCTGATAGTGTAATAGATACGGTATCCTTTACCAATATCTATTTTCATTTCAGATATTCCATTTCTAATAGCCTTATGCTTACCGAAATTTCCCTGTTCTGCTCGTAAAATCCGCACTGAAACCATCTGTTTAGCTAATCTATCTTTGATATTATTTTGCCATTTATCAAATTCATCTGTCTTCTTTACGGTATATTTCATACTTAAAATATTCACTAAAATATATAACTCATCATCATTATTAAAACTAATTCCCAGCAAAATTCAATATTGCCATCGCTAATTTTTCACCGATAACTTCATATCCTGCCTGCGAAAAATGCACTCCATCCTTGCCAGCCAGACCGCGATTTATCCAGCTTTTCATTGTGCATTTGCCGCCCATTGCCTGCTGCCAAGACCAAAATAACAATCCGTTTTTCTTGGCGATATGCTCCTGCATCATTTGCACTTGTGATAAATGCATAGGACGAGTTCCGCACTCTCCTTGTGTATTTTTTAGGCTCTCTGGTGCTCCGATAATTAAAATTCCCGCATTCGGTAAGGCTTTACGAACCATCGCAACCAGCCTTTCCCATTCCATTGAGATTTTATTTACATCCGCTCCGTTAGAATATGCTTCATTCGTTCCAAAAGCTAAAATTACCAAATCAGCATTACTGTAATTCAAGTCTTCAATCCAAGCACTACGCCACTTATCAAACTCATTTATTTGAGCTCCAATTATTCCCATCGATGAATAAGAAATACCGCTTTTACGGTTTTCAATTGAAATCGGTCCCAAAGTCCAAGCATTATTGCTATCAACAATCGAAATAGGCGGAGTTGCCTGCAAATTGAAATAATGCCAGCGCGAAGTTTGATTGCGCTCTGCTACTAGATGATACAAACCGCCATTTGCATCGGAAATTTTTAGCGGTGCTTGTGAATTATCGGAACGGGCGATGAGGCGCAATTCCGAAATTTGAAATTCTTCCCGACGCGGGCTAATTTTTAGAGCACCGCCGCCCGCGGAATATGTAATTACCCCGCCCAAGGGAAAATCCCCCCGCTCAAAACGGCTATTGTTCGTTGCCCAACCGCTGAATGCAATTTGCGCATTACGGTTACCTTTAATTTGATTTGGCTGAAACCAACCGATACCACCGTTACCAAGCGCGTTTTGTAATGTGCGACGGGCAGCATCAGAAAAATAATCGCCAGCGGTATGCGAATCACCGATTTGCATAATCCGAAACTTACCTTGACGGTTCTTTGCTAATGCTCGGAGTTTATAAATCCAGGCTTGATCATTGCGACCGTAATTGATAATTTGATTAAATTTTGGAGTATTAGTGCGATTATTATTTTCTCCGCCCTGTTGATATTCCACCCCAGAAATAAGTTGCACTCCGCCCTTGGCAATATCCGTAATACTTTGTGCATAAGAATAATTATTTTGTAAGACAAAAACGGCAGCGAACAGCGGTAAAGCGGCGAATTTGTGCAGCGAATGCGGCTTTAATTTGCGATGGAATTGTTGATTTACTTGTCGATTTAATTTATTTCTTAATAAAAACGCGAGTTTATAAATATCGCGATAACTTGAGTTCATTTTTATTCCCAATTACTTTGTTTGCTTTGCTTATTGATATAAATTTTTCCCTGCACGGCTTGTGCAATACGGCGGTAACCAGCGGGCGTGAAATGAATACCGTCCTTGGCTCGCACGCGAGTAATTTTTCCTGCGATGTCGATGCTATCGGTGTAAGTGTTATTTGCGTTTTCGGTGAAAAGCCTGCGTATCGGGATATAAATTCCGCGCCCCGTAAGAGTTTTACGGATAACATCATCGATAAATTCCATTTTACGGTTATATTCCTCCGAACGCATAACAGGAATTCCTACCCAAATCACCGCCGCACCGCGACTTTCCGCCGCCGCAATCATTCTCTGCATTCTGGCAGCATATTCGTTTGCCCAAGCGTCAGAGCGAAATTGCAAAATTTTCTTCGGCGAATTCGGGTCAGGAAAGCCCCAAGGGTCGTTTGCACCGACAAAAACAATTAGCAATTTAATTTCAGGATTTGCCGCAAAAGTGTCTTCTACCGTCTTCGGCCAGTCGAAAGCTTTGGTATAAGAAAGCCCTGTGCTTTGCTTACTTAAATTGATGGAAACAATTCCAGCCTCTTTTTGCAGCCAGCGTTGCACAAATGGAGCAAGCCCCTGCATCATTGAGTCGCCTGCAAAAAACACTTTATCGCCAGGATTGAGGGTAACCACCGCTTCTTTATTGCCGTAATCGGGAATGGCAGTTTTGGATTTACGAGTGCTTTTGACCGTGCCCTGATTTACCGTTGGAATGTAAGTTTTACCGTTAGGCGGTAAATCAGCATTTGCTCGTAAATTGGAGTTGCGGACAATCGGCTCTAAATTGCCGCTCGGTTTGAACACAATCGCATCGCCATCGGGTTTTTCTTCGGGAGTTAAATCTTTTGCGCCGATTGCGGAAATCGAATTAGCATTTTTGGCAATTTCTTCTTCGCTTTGATTTGCCGCATTGTCGGTATTTTGATTTTGGCTAGCTGACGAATTTTCTTCGTTTGCACTCTGGCTGATTTCTAAATTTTGCGTATCTGCGGTTTTCTGTTGATTGGGACTATCCACAATTACAAAATTTTGATTTTCAGTCTCTTGGGACTTTTTATTCTCTTCGGCAATTTGCTGATTTATTTCTTGCGGTTTAGCGGAAATTTCTTGCGGATTTTGCTCTTGGCTAATTTCCAAGTTTTGTGTATTTTCCGTCGTTTTTTCTGCAATATTTGCTCCATCCGTATTTACCGCTTGATTTTCGTTTTGAAGTTGCGGATTTTGAATTTGCGGATTTTGCGGTTCATCATCTTGCAAGCTTTCCAAAACAATTTTTGGCGCGGAATTAGGAATATTCGCCGCGTTTTGAGAATTTTTCTCATCTACACGGCTATTTTCGGCAGTTTGCGGTGCGTTTTGTGCCTCTATTTCATCATTTCCAGTATCGGATGAAGTTTTTTTTTGAGCCTCTGCTGGTTGCTGCGATCCTTGTTTGTTATTTGTGCCGCCTGCGATAACTTGATTATCGACCTCTTCAATCTTATGTTTGAAGCGGTCATAAGCGGCATAGCAAGCTTCTTGCAAATCCGCCCCCGTTTTCCAAAGCGGAATTTTGTTGAAATACACCAGCACCGACTGTTCGTGATACTTCTGCTCCCAGTAAGTGTTTATCGAATTTTGCGCAAACCAAACCGCAAAAAACGCAATTACAAATAAAGCAAAAGAAAGTCGAAACGGCGAAACCGTTTGCAAAATCGGACGGGCACGCTTCTGTTTATTTTCAGACGGTTTTGAATTAGAAGCTTGCATAAATAAATCCTGGCACCCCTGACGGCGCAACAACAATTACAAACAATAAAACCAAAGTTATCGGTAGAACCCAATATTCAACCTTTGTTCTTTCTAGGAAATGCACAAAACCATCAAAGATGTGCAAAAGCTCGCGGTAACCGATTAAAGCCAAAATCATCGCCGCCGCACAAAGCGCAACGGATAAAGGCGGAATAAGTATTGAATTCGGATTATGGAAAATTCCTTCTAAAACCAAAGCTGCATCAGATAGCGATGGTGCGCGGAAAACAATAAACACAAAAGAAACAAAGGTTATGGTCGAAAAAATTCCTAAATATCTTCCGTAGATGTTCTGTGCCAAGCGATTTTTACCACCAAAAATTCTGTCGCCAAAATTAAGCAGCACCAATCCCAAGCCGTGCAGAAGTCCCCAAATGAGATAAGTAAGCCCTGCTCCGTGCCAAATTCCCGATAAAGCCATCGCAACAAGCAAATTAAGCTGCATACGGAAAAATCCTTTACGGTTACCGCCCAGCGGAATGTAGATGTAATCCCGCACCCAAGTAGAAAGGGAAATATGCCAGCGCGCCCAAAATTCTCGCAAGTTATGCGCTAAAAACGGCTGCATAAAGTTCGGCGGCAGTTGAAATCCCAAGAGCATCGCGATTCCAATCGCCAAATCCGTATAACCAGAAAAATCTAAAAATAGTTGCACCGAATAGCCATAAACCGCCAAGAGAACAGAAAAACAATCGTATTGCAAGGGATTTTCAAAAATCGGATCGACGAAGCTATCGCCTAAATTTCCTGCCAAACACCATTTTTTAACAATACCCAGCAAAATCAAGGAAATTGCTAGAGCGGGACGAATAATCTGCCGCGGTTTTACCGAACGCAGTTGCTCATAAGCCCCTGCGTGCTCGCCTGCAATCGTTTTCATCGTATCGGCACGCCAAATCGGTCCTGATGTCAAAGTCGGAAAAAAACTCAAATAAAGCAAAAGTTCATTCCAGCGCAGCAGATGAATACGGCGTTTATAAACCGCGTTGAGATAAGCCAAGGATTGGAATGTGTAATAAGAAATACCAAGCGGCATAATCAAATCCGCCATCGAATCGCGGATGCTCTCTGGCATTGCCAAGCGGAAAAAATCGCTGTATTTGAAAAAAGCAAGCTGCCCAATGCCGAAAACTATTCCCACAATAAGCCAACCCTTGCCCGCTTTTTCCTTATCTGGACTGCGGCGTTGGTCGGTATAAATATTTATCGCGATGGCATAAATCAGCAGCGTATAAACCGCCAAAATCACCGCGAACATTTCGTTGATAACAAACAAACTGCCAACACCAGCTGCCAGTAAAAGAATATTTTGAATATGACGAGAGTTGCCGAATAACCAGTAAATCGGAAAAAAAACTAGAAAAAATACGGCGAATTCAATAGATAAAAACTGCATTTTGTTATTAGAAGCTAAAAGTTAGATTTTTCAAAAGCGCGAGATTTTAATGATTTTTCCAGCGGCTTACGGGCGATAAACAGCAGGTTTTTTCATTCCTTCGGCATCGATTAAGCGTCCGCGCAGAGAATTTTTATACGCCGCGGTAATTTCCACTTTGGCAAAACGCCCGATTAACTCAATTGGAGCTTGAAAATTCACGATACGGTTATTTTCCGTGCGTCCTGAAACTTCTTTTTCGTTTTTCTTCGAAACTTTATCCACCAAAATCCATTGTTCTGTGCCGACCATTGCCTCGGAAATTTCCGCTGCCATCTCCAAAATTCGCTCTTGCAAAATGGAAAGCCGCTCTTTTTTTACTTCTAATGGAATTTTGTCAGGCATTGTGGAAGCGGGAGTGCCAGGACGCGGTGAATATACAAAACTAAATGAAGTATCAAAAAACACTTGCTCGATTAAGTCCATCGTCGCCTGAAAATCTTTTTCATCTTCACCAGGAAAACCGACGATAAAGTCAGAAGAAAAGGAAATATCAGGACGGTTTTTACGGATTTTTTCGATTTTTGCTAAATATTCCGCCGCCGTATAACCGCGTTTCATCAATTTCAAAACTTTGTCTGAACCAGATTGCACGGGCAAATGCAAATGACTTACCAACTTCGGCACGGTTAAATATGCCTCTATCAAACTGTCGGAAAACTCTAACGGATGCGAAGTTGTAAAACGAATACGGTCAATACCCTTGATTGTTGCCACCGTCTGGATTAGCTCGGCTAAATCCGCCTCACCGCCCGTATATTTTTCTCCCCGATAAGCATTGACATTCTGCCCCAGCAAATTTATTTCCCGCACGCCCTGCGCTGCAAGTGCCGCACATTCCGCAATAACATCATCTAACGGTCGAGAAACTTCTGCCCCGCGGGTATAAGGCACAACGCAAAAAGTGCAATATTTAGAACAACCTTCCATCACCGATACAAATGCCGTAGGACCTTCGGCGCGCGGCTCTGGTAAATGGTCAAATTTTTCGATTTCAGGAAAGGAAACATCAACCGCGCCGCCGCGTTTTTCCTGCGCCTCGGAAATTAAATTCGGCAAACGGTGCAAAGTTTGCGGACCAAAAACCACATCCACTTCTGGCGCACGCGCACGGAGCATTTCCCCTTCCTGCGAAGCCACACAACCGCCAACCGCAATAATCAAATTCGGATTTTTTTCCTTTAACGGTCGCCAGCGTCCAATTTGAGAAAAAACCTTCTCCTGCGCTTTTTCCCGCACCGAACAAGTATTCAAAATCAAAATATCGGCTTGTTCGGGCTTTTCTACCCGTGTAATTCCGTGTGAGAGATTCAAAACTGCCAGCATTTTTGATGAGTCATATTCATTCATCTGGCAACCGTGTGTTTCAATGTAAAGAGTTTTTAAGTTCTGTGTATTCATTTTTTTCCTGTCTGCTGCCAAGAATGAAATATCAAATCTTTGACTTGTTGGACATCAGTTTTTGCCAAAACGATGCTAATCCAATGCCGTTTATTCATATGCCAGCCTGAAAAAATAGTTTTGTTATCAATTACGGCAAAATCTTTGTAATCAGGGTCGATTTTTAAGTTGAGCAAATCCGCTTTTTCATCGGTTTTTATTCCTAATTTTTCCAAACTAATATTCGGTAAAAAAGCCGCAAACCATTTTTGATTATCAGGGCGGCGGAAAATGCAATAATCAGGAAATTTTGCCCAGAGATATTCCTCTTTTACACCGTACTGTGAAAAAATATGCTCTGTTACATCAATTTTCTGCATAAAAATACCATTGTTTTTTACCCTGTTTGCACTATTTCCCGAACATTTCGGATACCCAATGAATTTCCTCTTCGCTAAAACCAGTTTCTCCGAGTTTTATCCTGGTCGCATATTCACCAGAAATACCGAGTTTGTCATTAACTTGTTTGATTTTTTTAAGCTCTTCAATTTTGGTTTTTTCATTGTTATTGATTTTTTGGACGCTTATTTTTTTGGCTATTTGTAAAACTTGTTTTTTATTGTTCATCGCTTTAATTCCTGATTTTCTCACAATATCTAAATATAATAGCCGCACTTAATTTATCGTTTAATCTTGAATATTTTGGAGGCTTGAATATGAAAAAAATCTTCGCTTTTGCTTTGCTCTTGGCTAGTTGTTATTTGCTCGGTTGCAATACCGTTGCAGGAATCGGACAAGATGTTTCAGCAGCTGGTGGAGCGGTTAGCAATGCTTCATACCAGGCAAAATCAAAAATGTAAGAATATTCTTCCCAACCGCCGCAAAACGGCGGTTTTTTTATGCTCAAAAATAGACCTTATCACTAATTATTATTTGTAGGGCGTATCTAAATTTATGATTAGTTTTATTTTTACCCTCGTCATCCTGAGCGCAGCGAAGGAACTGCTGATAGAGATTTTTCGCCTACGGCTCAAAATGACGAATTTCGTAGATACGCCATATAGTCGTTTCAATTCAAAATAAGACAAGGCAACAAGCCGAAGACAGTATGTGCGAATACGAAAAGACGAATAAACACTATTATTTTGAAGTGGAGCAACTAATATCAAAATTGTTTATTTATCAACATCTAATGGGCTACCAGCAATGCAATGGGACAAACTCCTCTCCGATTACCGTTTATTTGCACCGTCATCGCCTGAACCATCGGTTAGAAGCGAATTTCGCCGCGATTGCGACCGCATTATTTTTAGCCCCTCCTTCCGTCGCTTAAAAGATAAAACCCAGGTTTTTCCGCTCGAAAAAAACGCCTTCGTCCGCACCAGAATCACGCATTCGCTGGAAGTTTCCTGCGTCGGCAAAAGTTTAGGTTCTAGCGCGGGACAATTTCTATGTAAGAAATATCCCAAACTTGCCCAGAAAATAAGTTTTTCCGAAATCGGTGATATCGTCGAAGCAGCATGTCTGGCGCACGATTTAGGCAATCCGCCATTCGGTCATGACGGCGAAGAAGCAATGCGCGATTTTTTCCGCAGCACAGATGGTCAAAGTGTTTTGGATAAATTAGAAATTAACTCAAAAGATCGGCAGGATTTAGAAAATATTGAAGGCAATGCCTTGGGGTTTCGAATTTGCACGCGGTTAGAAAGTAGCGATATTGCAGGCGGATTGCGTTTAACGGCTGCCACAATCGGCACAACGGTGAAATATCCCTGCTTTGCAGCTGATAATTTTGACGCTGCCAATCAGAAAAAAATCTACAAAAAAAACGGTATCTACCAAGACGATAAGGAAAATTTTCAAACCATTTTTGACGCTCTCGAAATTCCAGAAATCGCTCCCAACTGCCGCCTGCGCCATCCACTTTCATTTTTAAGCGAAGCCGCTGACGATATTTGCTATCTCATCGCCGATTTAGAAGACGCTTATCAAGTCGGACAAGTGAGTTTTTCTACCGCAAGCGCAATTCTCAACGAATTAGCCAAAGACTTCATCAACCCTGAAATTATCAAAGAAATCAACAGCAAAAGCGATTATTTAGCTTACTTGCGCGCCAAAGCAATCGGCAAAATCGTTTTCGAAACCTTGCAAGTTTTCCAAGAAAAAGAAGAAGAATTGCTCGCTGGAAAGTCAAAAACACCGCTACTTGCAGAAATCAATTCCGCCAAAACTTTGCAGGATTTACGGGAATATTCGGTAAAAAACATTTACTCCTGCCGCAGCGTGCTCGAAATTCAAGTTGCAGGCTACGAAATTCTCTTCGGTTTAATCAAAATCTTTTGCAATGCCATCGCTGAAATAAGCTGCCGCGGCGAACAAGCATCAGTGCGCGAGCAAATGATTTTTCAGCTGCTGCCAGAACGCTTTCGTCGTAATGCTGACACTAACTACCGCCGCATTCTCGCCGTATGTGATTACATCAGCGGTATGACCGATTCCTATGCGGTTTCGCTCTATAAAAAATTAACGGGCATTTCACTTGCCGCAAATTAAACATAAATGGGCGCATCTAAATTTAGTGTTAGTTCTATTTTTACTCTCGTCATCCTGAGCGCAGCGAAGGATCTATCGATAGATTTTTCGCCTACGGCTCAAAATGACGAATGTTTAAACACTCCCAATAAACAAAAAATCCCCGCAAACACGGGGATTTTCCTTTTATTTATATATTCGATAGAGATTTAATCATCAATCTTGTGCGAAAAAACTTTACCGCTCTGTGCATCAATTTTGAGTTCGTGTTCGTTACCGCGAGCGTCTCTTACTTCAACTTCGTAATAAGCCGCAGCACGCTTGTTTTCTAAATCAATATCCGTAATTCTTCCACCTCTAACCGCAGTCAAAGCAATTTGCTTTGCTTGATCACGGCTGATATTCAACTGTGCCGTTTTGTTTTCAGTTTTGTGTTTGAGGATTCTGCCCGTTGTAGCATCGATTTTGATTTCGTGCTCAACACCCTGATTCTTAACTTCAACTTCATAATAAGCTGAACCTTTACGGCGTTCTAATTCAATATCTACAACTCTTCCGCCTCTTGCCGCATTGATGGCAATTTCTTTGGCATCAGAAGCAGTTAATTTGGTTGAATTATTAACCCAATCAGCTTGCACATTAAAACTAAAAGCTGCTAAACATAAAACGAGAGAAATTTTCTTAAATTGCATATTGAGACCTTAAATGTGTTGGTTAGTTGAAGCGTTTATAAAAAATAGTTAATGTCATAAACGCTGGGGAAATTATATCAATTTTTTATTATCAAAATTAAAATATTTGTAACATTTGTATGTTTTTGTATTATTTCCACATTCGCTTGAATGGCTAATAAATACCAAATTGCAAGATTTTTACATACAAATTGTATGTTTAAGCTAAAAACCTTCTCAACTATAATTAAGCCGCCTTTCGGCAATTCTTTTTATTTACAAATTCAAGGAAAACTTAAATGAAAAAAATTCTTATTGCAAGCTTATTCGCATTGGGCTTCACAACTAGCGTTTTCGCAGAAGAACCAGCCGCTGACGGCGTTAAAGGCGGAGAACATCATCATCACGCTCACGGTGATCTTCCACCAGGACATCCGCCAGTCGATAAAGACGGCAAACCTCGTCCGCCACGGCAATTAAACCCTGAAAGAGCTGGAAAAATTGCTCTCGAAAAATTCGAAGGTGGAAAAATCACGGATATCGATTTTGAATATCATGAAAATCTTTATGAAGTAGAAGTGCTCGACAAAAACGGTAAAAAGTTTGAAGTAAAAATCAACGCCAAAGACGGAACAGTCGTCTCTACCCGTGAAGATGATTAACAAAACTCTTTCATAAAAAAATCAAAAAGCCGCTTGCAAAAGCGGTTTTTTTTGTTGTAACGATTTCGCTTGCCGTAAAATCCCGCGCTTTTTTCTATTTCTCGGGCGTATCCAAAAATAAATTTCTAGATTGCCCGTCTCATCACCTTTTATATTTTTCGAGTAATAACAAATGTCAATTCAAGATACCGATATTCAAAAAATTCGCAATATTGCAATCGTGGCGCATGTGGATCACGGTAAAACTACCCTTGTCGATCAGCTTTTCCGTCAATCTGACACTCTGGCAGAACGAGCCGAAGTTTATGAACGAATGATGGATTCAATGGATTTAGAACGCGAGCGCGGCATCACCATAATGGCAAAAAATACCGCCATCCGTTGGCAGGACTATCAAATTAACATCGTCGATACCCCAGGGCACGCCGATTTCGGAGGTGAAGTTGAACGGGTTTTGTCGATGGTGGATTGTGTTTTATTGTTAGTTGATGCCTTTGACGGACCGATGCCGCAAACTCGTTTTGTAACTCAAAAAGCTTTTGCGATGGGACTGCGCCCGATTGTAGTTATCAACAAAATCGACCGTCCTGGTGCGCGTCCTGATTGGGTGTTAAACGAAACTTTCGATTTATTCGACAAGCTCGGCGCAACCGAAGAACAGCTTGATTTTCCCGTTGTATATGCATCAGGATTAAACGGTTATGCGGGCGACAATCCCGATATTCGCTCTGGCGATATGACTTATTTATTCGAAACAATCGTCAAACTCGTGCCACCGCCTGCGGTAAATCGTGAAGAGCCGTTTCAGATGCAAGTGTCATCTTTGGATTATTCTTCTTATACAGGCGTTATCGGTATCGGCAAAATCGCCCGCGGTCGCGTGAAAAAAAATACAGCGGTAAAAATTATCGGACGCGATAACGCAGTGCGCTCGGGGAGAATTTTGCAGATTTTCAAATTCCTAGGGCTAGAAAAAATCGAAGTCGATGAAGCCGCTGCGGGCGACATTATTTCCTTTACGGGCATCGACCCGCTCTACATTTCCGACACTATTTGCGATCCTAATCAGGTGGAAGCTCTGCCGCATTTATCCGTTGATGAACCGACAATGAGTATGACTTTCCAAGTCAATACTTCACCGTTTGCAGGACGCGAAGGCAAATTCCTCACTTCACGGCAAATTCAAGAACGCTTGGAACGCGAACTTATTCACAATGTCGCCTTGCGCGTCGAACCGATGGACGATCCCGATAAATTCAAAGTATCAGGTCGCGGTGAATTGCATTTGTCGGTATTGATTGAAACTATGCGCCGTGAAGGTTATGAACTCGGGGTATCGCGTCCAGAGGTAATCATCAAGGAAATTGACGGTATTAAGCAAGAACCGTACGAATTTCTGGTGCTCGATATTGAAGAACAACATCAAGGCGGCGTGATGGAACGCTTGGGCGAACGCCGCGGCGACTTGCAAAATATGATTCCTGACGGCAAAGGTCGGGTGCGACTTGAATATATCATTCCAACTCGCGGCTTAATCGGCTTCCAAACCGAATTTATGACGCTCACCTCTGGCTCGGGATTGAAATTCCAAATCTTCGACCATTACGGTGCAATCAAAGAAGGTCTTGGTAAAACGCGCCATAACGGAGTTTTGGTATCGCTCGCAACAGGAAAAGCTTTGGCATATGCCCTTTTCAATTTACAAGATCGCGGACGGCTCTTTATCGGTCCAGGAGAGGAAGTTTATGAGGGAATGATTATCGGGATGAACAGCCGCAACGATGATTTGGTCGTCAATCCATTAAAGGCAAAACAACTTACCAATATCCGCGCCGCTGGTAGCGATGAAAATATCATTCTCACGCCAGCAATCCGTAACACTTTGGAACAAGCTCTGGAATTTATCGACGATGACGAACTCGTCGAAGTAACGCCAAAATCTATCCGTATCCGCAAAAAACATTTAAGCGAACTGGAAAGACGCAGAGCTAAAAAATAAAAAAATCACTCTCTTTATAAAAAACAAATCGCCTCTTGGGGCGATTTTGTTTTATATCTCAAATTTATATATAGCCGTTTCAATTCAAAATAAGACAAGGCAGCGAGCTTAAAGACAGTATGAGAATACGGTGAGAAAGCTCAATCAGTATTATTTTGAAGTGGAACGATTATAAAAATACAATAATCAGCAATTTATTACCTTGATTAGGAGCTAATAATGCCTACTGTTATAACTTATCAGGAATTAAACCGTCAAATTTCCCAAGCTCAAAAACTATGCGAACAATCACCAGTTTTTGTAACTAATCGCAATGAATTATCTTATGTTTTGATGAGCTATCAGGAATATTTAAAGCTTTCAGAACAAAAACAAAGCATAGCTGAAGCTTTGGCTTTTCCTAATACGCAAACAGAAATTGAAGATATTGAATTTGAAAGAATGAAAATTGAAGAGCGTAATATAGATATAAGGGAATAAATAATGTATTTATTAGATACCAATATTATTTCAGAAATTCGCAAAATAAATTCAGGAAATGCCAATATAGGTGTAAAAAATTGGGCTGAAAATAATAATAAGAGCCTAATGTTTATGAGCGTTATTTCCTTATTTGAATTAGAAAAAGGAGTATTAAGTTTAGAACGAAAAGACACCGAACAGGGCAAAATTTATCGTTATTGGCTAGATAAGATTGTGAAAGTAAATTTTGCAAACAAAATACTTAACATAACCAGAGAAACCGTGTTAATTTGCGCAAAAATGCATATTCCAGATAAAAAAGTTTGACAGACAGTCTGATTGCAGCAACCGCAATTGAAAATAATTTGACGGTTATAACTCGCAATTAAAAAGATTTTATTCACACGGGCGCAAATATTTTTAATCCTTTTATTGCTCATGAATAAGCCCCAAGCCAAACAATTCTTTGAACTGCTATCAGAGCAGATAAAAAATCCCACTACCGAACTGAAATATCGCAACTCTTTTGAGTTATTGATAGCGGTTATTTTGTCGGCACAAGCAACCGATATTTCGGTAAATAAAGTCAGCCCTTCGCTATTTAAAATTGCACCCTCGCCCGAAAAAATGCTCGCATTAGGCGAAGATGGAATCATCTCTTACATCAAATCAATTGGGCTCTTTCGCAGTAAAGCCAAAAATATTGTCAATTGCTGCACAACTTTAATCGAAAAATTTAACGGCGAAGTGCCAAATACGCGGGAAGATTTACAACAGCTTGCAGGTGTCGGACGAAAAACGGCAAATGTCGTGCTAAATACGGCATTTGGCGAGCCTACAATCGCGGTAGATACGCACATTTTCCGAGTAAGCAACCGCACGGGATTAGCCATCGGTAAAAATGTTTTAGAAGTCGAGCAGAAGCTATTAAAAATCACGCCCAAGGAATATCTAAAAAATGCTCATCATCTCTTAATTTTGCACGGTCGCTACACCTGCAAAGCGCGCAAACCGTTATGTCAAAATTGCGTAGTCGCTAAATTATGCGAATTCGAGGCTAAAAAATTGCCGTAATCAGTATTTTGCACTTGCAATTGCTGTGCGTTGCAAATATACTTGCATTACAAATGTAATCATCAACTATTTCGGAGTAACAAAATGGCAAACAGCACAAATTTCAGTTTGAGAATTGATCCAGAACTTAAAAAAGAAGCTTTTCAAGTTATTGAAAGTTATGGTTTTACCCCTTCACAAGTGATGAAATTATTCCTTCATCAGATTGCTAATACTAGAATTATTCCGCTGGATTTAAGATATAAAGAACATATTCCCAATGAAACCACTAGACAGGCTATCGAAGAAGGACGGCGAGGAATTGGTGATACATATTCCGTTAATTCAGTTGAAGAATTGATGCAAATTATGGAGAAAATCGCCAATGAGTAAGTTTAATTTCGGACGGCAATTCAAAAAAGATTTGAAAAAATATAGTCCTGACATTCTTCTTTCTAAAGAATGGGTTGATATTGCTCATAGCTTATTAAACAAAGAAGCACTTGCAGAAAAATACAAAGATCATCAATTAACAGGAAATTATCAAGATTGCCGTGAATGTCATATCCGTCCTGATTTGCTACTAATCTATCAAGTAGCAGCAGAAGAAATTAAATTAGTCCGCATCGGCACACATTCGGAATTGTTCGGTTAAATCATTGCTGCCATATAGGACTTTTATATTTTTTCAATATGAAGAAAATATTTATATACATTTTGACTTTATTGTTAAGCGCTTGCGCAACGCAATGGCAGAAAACAATTGATGAACATGGCGAAAAAAAATATAGCTTAAAAATTCAAAATCACCGCAGTTTTCCTGATACGGGTTTGATTTTTATTGAGACCGAACAGTTACATGCAGGAGATATTATATTTTCCAGTAATAAAGGTTTAATGTCGAAATCTATTCGTTATTTAGCAGCTTCTCCCGTAAGTCATGCATTTATTTATATCGGCAATAATCAAGTAGCAGAAGCGGTTACTAGCGGCATTCAGATTAGCAATATTGAAGATACTATTAACAAAAGTGCAACGATAGCAGTTTATCGACACCCACAATTTACCGATAAACATGAAGATTTATTACGGCAATTTGCATATCAGCATCTGGATAAAGATTACAATCATTTTGGCATCGTAAAACAACTGCCGTATAGCATCACAAGAAAGGTATGCGAATTACCAGTAATTCCTCGTCATACCCGTCATTTATGTTTGAATACAATGGGGGTTGTCGAAATTTCTACATTACCGCAATATAATCTTTTTCTCGACAGGCGATATTTTTGTTCGCAATTTGTTATGGAAAGTTATAAATACATTGGCTTACCGCTATCTTCACACAATCCAGAATGGATTAGCCCTGCCGATTTATTACACATGCGAGAAAACGATGTTGCCTCTTTTGTGCCCAATATCCGTCTGCAATATGTAGGTCATTTGCGTTATAAAAATGATGATAAATCTAGCGCAAATTAAAAAATGTTCTGTATCAAAATATTCTTACAAAAAAATCCTATTCTTATCCATAACTTCTTTGGCTACATAAGCATTAAATCCCCCTATTTTTTGGATTTGCTCATACCTATTTATCCCCGTATATTCCAAACTTGCGTCTTCGTAGCGTTTGAATTGAAACACGGCTTCGTTCATTAAGTGTTCGTTAAATACATTAAGTTGTTTGAGCAAGCCGAAATCGTTTTGGCTGATGCCTGTAACTTTTAGGAAAAGTTCAGGTTCTAATTTAGTGATGACATCTTGCAAAGTTTCTTCGCGATATTCCGACAAATACATAAAAATCGGAATGCGTGTGGCGAATTTAATCAGTTTTTCTTGGATTTTTTTCCGTAGCGATTTTTCTTTTTTCTCGTCTTCACTGAGTTGTTTTTTCTCTTTATCTGATTGATTTTCAATGTTTTTCTTTGCCGATTTTACTTTTTCGCTTTGATTGATGACGGTTTCGATTTCTTCTCTTAACGCTCTAAAACCTTCAATATTTTCTAACGCAATCATCGCTTTATCGTTATTCATTAAGTTTTTCAGCGTTATATTATCGACATTGACAAGCAACGCACTTTCCCATTTGCGTGCCAAAAGTGTGGCGGTGGTGCCGCTTAATGCGAAATCCAAAACACCAGTGGCATCAATTTCTTTCATACTCGCACCGTCATACGCCAAAATCGGCAGAAACTCAATAAATTCAGCGACTTTTTGTTCGATATTTTGATTATTTTCGCTGTTTAAGCGTCCGCTGTATTCGGAAATGCAACGCAAAGCACGATTGGGAGCGAAATCAAATACAAAACATTGTTCTTTAACGATGAGTTTTTCGCCTGATGAATGGCGTAATACAAACGGTGATTGCACACGAAAGGCAGCCTGAAAATAAGTTTCAGGCGAAGACGCATTTCTTAACATAAAAATGCCGCCCCATTCTTTCACGGTTACGCCTGTGGTGAGTTTTCCGCAAGACAGCGTAATGGTTTTATCGTGTTTTTTAATCGCTTCTTGCACGGGTTTTAAGGCTTCCACGCCAATGCCAGCTTCTTGTCCTGCACAAACGATAATTTCATAATCATTGAAAAAAGCGTTATTTTTTTGACGCAGTAAATTGTGCATGGCGTAGCAAGACGCAACATCAGGCAAAAACCAAAAGGTATGATTTAACGCCGACAACAATCGCACATCAGAAAATGGCACCACAGGTTTTTCGTTTTTAAGTTTTAGATTATCCACAATGCTTTCAGGCAGCCTATTTTGAATAAACTGCAACCATTTCTGCACTTCTTCTTTATGCACAAATTGCGATTGTTTTGGGTCATTGGGTTTTGTCGCACGGAAAAATTCGTTCAAATCAAACTCGTTAAATTCACCCATTTCAGCAATATGAGATATATTTTCAGGCAGCCTGTAAGTCAGCATTACCATTTGCGGTAAATCTTCGTATGGATTATTGTCGCCTATCCAGTCTTTTTTGGCTTTTTGTTCATCGGAATAAGTCCAGTTAAAAATCTGCTCTTCGACAAACTCGCCTGTGGCAATCGCTCGAAACGGCGTGCCTGATAAATACAAATAATGATTGGCGGTAATCGGCAAAATATCTTCATCGAATTTTTTTTCTTCGTCTGATAAATCCTCATTGTCCATATCAAACAAATCTTGGGCGTTTTCTCGCCACGCACCGAAATGGTATTCATCAAAAATCACCAAATCCCAATTGATAGCGTGTGCCCATTCGTTTTTAATTTTCAGGCTGCCTTTTTCGCCTTTTCCAAGAAAATCTTGAAAAGACGCAAAAGCCACAATCGGATTATTTTTATTAGCTTGTTGGTATTGCTCGCCTGCATTTTTTTCTTTGGCACGAATAAATTGCCAGCCGTGAAAATCAAGATGATTATTCAAATCTTCTTCCCAAGCGTTCTGCACGGCTGGTTTGAATGTGAGAATCAGCACTTTTTTCCAGCCCATTTTTTTGCATAGTTGATAGGCGGTAAAAGTTTTACCGAAACGCATTTTGGCGTTCCACAGAAAATGCGGTGTTTTATTAGGATAACGGCGTTTCATATCGGCAAAATAATCCGCCGTTTTATTCACCGCATATTCTTGCTCTGGACGCATAGGAAAATTTTGTGTTTTGCGTTCGTTGTTTTGAATGCCTGTTTTAATTTCCAACAAGGCAGCCTGAACATCTTGGACTTCGCACTCAAACCATTCGGTAAGCGAGCCTTTTTCATCACGCAAACGAGAAAAACCTTTTGTTTGCAATAACTTATGCACTTCAAAATCTTTGAAAAATTCACCGTTATTTTTCACCGCTTTTTCTTGCAAAACAATTTGCCAAGTGCGGCGTGGCTGATGAATATACTGCTCTTCAATGCGTTGTTCTGCCGCCTCTCGTTCGGTATAACCCACTTTCAGGCAGCCTGAAAAGCGTTCATCGGCATAAGCGTAAATCAGCGGCACTTTGTTTTGTGTTTTCAAAATTTCCTTTTGCATTTTGCGTCCTTTTGGGTTTGTATTGTTTTCGTCATTCGCCCCTGCGTGAGCAGGTGAAGAAATTGAATTCCGTCATATTGAGCGTAGCGAATAGCGAAACATCTGTCCGTTTATTGAGATATTTCGCTATCGCTCAATATGACGAGTTTTATTTTCAGGCTGCCTGAAACATTTGCGTTAATCATTTCGTCCGTTACGGTGTGCAGGGATGCCCACCCTACAATCTGCGGTTTGGCGGCGGTGGAGCAAAATTCTTACCTAATCCATTTCCCTAACCATTTTTTCAATAAAAGCAATTTCCTGCTCATCTAAACCGTATTTTTCGTATAAATCCTTATCCGTCCAAGCACGAGAAAAATCTTGCTGGGGGACGAATTGATAAACCGTTCTTGTGGCGTGTTGTGTTTGTTTGCGAATACCGACTAACGCACGGAAAAATTTTGTTTTTATATATGACAATAAATTTGACGCTTCTATTTCTGTTTCAAAGCAACCGATTTGAATAAAAGTTTCGGTGCATAATTCTTCTGGCGTAGCCAGAACTGGCGTAGATGGCACATCGCCGATTTCACCGCAACCGTAACTTTCAGAAATAAAAACTTTGTATTTATGTAATGCTGGGACACTTTGATCAAATGGATAATCTTGTGGCAAATATTTGTATATTCGTTTTAATTTTGCGTCTAATCCCAACAAACGATAGCCATGCTCAATCGGCTCATCACTCATCGGCGGTAAGTTATATTTTTCCCTGGATTTAATCGCATCGCCAGCCAAACTATACGGTTTGCGTGGCGATGCGATTAAATCCATAGTCGGTTCATTAAATGCTTGCACTTTGTGTTTAATCGAAACGAGTTGCGGTTCACGAATAAAAATATCATCACCGTCTTCACACAAATAACGATGTGAAATATTTTCACCGTCAATATTATGGCGATGAATTTCGCACACGCCTTCATCATTCACATTGTCTCGCAGGAAATAACACACGCCGCCTTTAATATCCACACCGCTAAAAATTTCTTTGGAGTTAGCGAAATCGTGCAAAATACGAATACGGCGGTCTTTGATAAATGTTTCACGGTATTCATCTAAACCTTTACCGCCAGTAAAAAATCTCGCTGGCGTAATCATTACCAAATAATCAGGATTTAATTTTTTGGCTTGTTCCACAAACAGATGATAAATCGGCTTGGCAGACGCTTGAGCTCCACCGTCCGACAACTGATACGGCGGATTGCCGATAATGACATCAAAATGCATATCTTTGATTTCGCTCCATTTTGTCAATAATTGTTGATAATGAAGAAAGGCGTAAGCGTGTTGTTCAAGACTATCTTCTCGCTCGTATTCGCCTTTGGACGCACCGCATAACGCGCATTTTTTATCTTGCCAATAGTGATGAATATCGGCAAAAAAGCGAATATTGCCTTGCGGATTATCAAAACTTTGCACCACTGAACGCTTATTCATCGCGTCTTTACAGCAATACACACTCCTGCGTGATAACAAAGCCGTCAGTTCGGTAATCGGCAAACCGTAAAGTTGCGTGCTGAAAATGCGGTTAATGTGATTTTGTAAATCGCTTTGAAATTGCGATAATTTTTTGCCTAAATCTTTGCCGTCTTTTTTGTGTTGTTCAATTTCATCAATATTTTTTTGAAAATCAGGAATTTGTGCGTTTAACATTCTTTTGGCTGCTTCTCGCAAAAACACGCCACTTTTGACCGCTGGGTCTAAAATTTTGATATTTCTATCTGCCCAAATGGAAGACGGCAATAAGTCCAACATTTGATTAGCAACAATCGGCGGCGTAAAAACTTCGTCATTTGATAAATCAGCCAAACACAGCAATACATCGGATTTATACGCTTTAAGCATTTCTGCCCCCTTTCTTACGGCGGCGTTGTTTGGAGAGTTTTTGATAAGTTTCTTCTGAAATTTCCCAATAATTCACAGGGGGAAATTCACGAGTTTGAGTAAAAGGTGTGTTTTTTTCGTCATTCTGAACCGCAGGTGAAGAATCTTTTTCTTTGTAGTGATGAGATTGAGATACTTCGCTTCGCTCAATATGACGATTATGATTTTCAGGCTGCCTGAAACTGTCTTCTTCAAATAAATCAGCAAATAAATCGTTCTGCGTCATTTGTAAGCGTTGCGAAGAATCTTTCTCTTGGTAATAATGAGTTTCTTCACTTCGTTCAGAATGACGGCTGCTTGTTGAAGTGTTTTCTACCAAATTCTGATAAACCCACTCTTTGCGAATAATTTGATTATTTTGAAAAGTATTCCACTCGGAAAAAATAATCGCTTGCGGCAACTCATCACCAGCACCAACCGTGCGACACATCGTCAAAGCATTGCCTTGCACAATATTGCAGGAAATCACAAAACGCACAGCGGCAAAAAATTGATTGTTATGATGATATTTATCCGCCGTCCAAAAATTACGGCGACGGTCTTCATAATGAATACGGAAAATACGCAAAAGATGACGGCGACAATGAAAAACATTATCTGCAAGTAATTCAATGCCATACAATGACGACACCGCAAAAAAAGCGTTGATTTCCCATTGCGGTTGATTCGAGCGAAATTTGCGGTCAATTTGTGTTAGGCGAGCGTCTAAAATGGCAACTAAAAAATTACCGTCCCCACAAGCAGGCTCTAAAAAACGACTTTGAATATTGCGAACTTTGTCCGCCACCAAAGCCAACATATCTTGAACAATAAAAGGGGGTGTAAAAACTTCACCATGATCCGCCACTCGCTTACGAGATTTGATAATGGGTTTAGCGGAAATAGCATTCATAACATCTCTCCGCTAAAAAATAGATTATTTTCGCGAAGAAAAATGTTATAACTACTTGATTTTATTGAGAAATTTTGATGTGATAAAAAATAGAAAGCATTAGTTAATATATATAT